>NZ_KV804182.1:10092-48698 GCF_001811305.1 Streptococcus sp. HMSC056C01 | reverse complement strand
CAGTAGCTCTACTAACAGTTAAACGTAAAGAAAAGTAAGATTGATAACTCCCAGCTCTGAAAAAGCAAATCATTATAAAAGAAGGAGAAGATAGCATAGTCTTCTCCTTTATTAATTGGGTAGTGAGGTGTATAATGAAAGTAAGAACAAGCATGAAGGAGTAGTGTATGAAAGCGATTGATCAAGCTCTATTGAAAAAAGTTATCATTGAGCGTCCTCGTTCTAGTCATAAGGGAGACTATGGTCGTCTTCTCTTGATTGGAGGGACTTATCCCTATGGGGGAGCGATTATTATGGCTGCCTTAGGGGCTGTTAAAAGTGGCGCAGGCTTGGTGACAGTAGCAACGGATAAGGAGAATATTCCAGCTCTGCATAGCCATCTGCCGGAGGCTATGGCTTTTGACCTTGATGATAAGCAATTACTGGAGCAACAGTTAGAGAAAGCGAATGTTGTCTTACTTGGCCCTGGACTAGTGGATGATGAGCGTGGAGAACAGCTTCTCCAAACAGTTTTTGATCATTTAGACCAAGACCAGACCCTCATACTAGATGGTGGTGCCCTTTCTATTTTTGCTAAGAGGGGGATGAAATTTCCTAAAGCTAAGCTTGTTCTAACGCCACACCAAAGGGAATGGCAAGTCTTGTCAGGCTTAGATTTGGATTCCCAAGGAAGCAAGGAAACAGGAGAGGCTTTGAAGAGCTTTCCTTCAGGAACGATTTTAGTCCAAAAAGGTCCTGCGACTCGAATCTGGCAAGCTGGACAAGTTGATTGTTATCAGCTGAGTGTCGGTGGCCCCTATCAGGCGACTGGCGGCATGGGGGATACTCTGGCTGGGATGATCGCTGGTTTTGCAGGGCAATTTCCCCAAGCAAGTCTCTATGAAAGAGTGACGGTAGCGACCTATTTACATTCAGCAATTGCCCAAGAACTAGCTGAGGACAACTTTGTAGTCTTGCCAACCACGATCAGTCAACAACTCCCAGCCTTCATGAAGAAGATACAAAAAGACACCTGAGGTTTTCATACTCTTCGAAAATCAAATTCAAACTACGTCAGCTTCGCCTTGCCGTACTCAAGTACAGCCTGCGGCTAGCTTCCTAGTTTGCTCTTTGATTTTCATTGAGTATCAGGTGCCTTTTAATGATTAGAAGAGGCCTTTGACCTTATCTATAAGGTCGTCAAGGCCTTCTGATCCTGAGACCAAAGCTTGTGCTTGGCTAAGGTACTCACCAAGCTGATCCTTGTTTTCTTCAACAAAAGTTTTTGCTGCAGAAAAATCTTTGTTCTCAATGAGTTCTTTTACTTGATTAAACAAATCTAATGGGTTCATGATATCCCTCCTTTTCTAAACTTCTATTCAATCATTTTTGTTCAAAACTTGCAAGAAACTTGACCCTTCCAATAAAGTTCATGGATGTCAAATGCTGTAAATTTTGATATAATTTTTAATGATGAATTTTAGAAATGATCGGTATGTTGTCGTGGATTTAGAAGCGACCAGTACCGGAAGCAAGGCAAAAATTATCCAAGTAGGAATCGTGGTCATTGAAAATGGCGAGATTGTTGACCAATATGCCACGGATGTCAATCCCCACGAACCCTTGGATTCTCATATCAAAGAATTAACGGGCTTGACCGATCAGCGACTAGCAGAGGCACCGGAATTTTCTCAGGTGGCTGGAAAAATTTTTGACTTGGTCAAGGACGGTGTTTTTGTTGCGCACAATGTCCAGTTCGATGCCAATTTGTTGGCAGAATTTCTCTTTTTTGAGGGCTATGAATTGCGCACTCCCCGTATCGATACAGTTGAGTTGGCTCAGGTGTTTTATCCTCAGCTTGAAAAATACAACCTGGGGATTCTCTGTCAAGAGTTGGGTATTTCACTAGAAAAAGCCCATACAGCCCTATCAGATGCTCAAGCAACAGCAGAACTCTTTCTCTGTATGCGACAAAAAATGTTTCAACTGCCAAAAGGCTTATTGGAGCGTTTGTTGAGTTTGTCAGATGGTCTATTATATGAATCTTATCTGGTCATTGAGGAAGTTTATCAGAAGCAGTCGATCCTAGTTGAACATGACTTGGTAGAGGTGCAAGGTTTATTTTTAAGAAAAGAAAAGCCAGCCCTTTCTCCACGCAAACTCTCAAAAGATTTCCAGACCAATATTGCCTTGTTGGGGTTGGAGGAGAGAAACTTGCAAGAACGCTTCGCCCAGAAGGTTCAAGCTTTTCTACAGGATGAGAATCTTGCCTTTGTGCAAGCTCAAACTGGGATTGGAAAAACCTATGGCTATCTCTTGCCCGCTTTATCACTCGAAAACGAAAAAGGAATTCTCCTCAGTGTTCCTACTAAAGTTCTACAAAATCAAGTGATGCAAGAAGAGGCTCGTAGATTGGAAGAGGTCTTTCACCTTTCGATTCATAGTCTTAAAGGACCACAAAATTACTTAAAACTAGATGCCTTTCATGCAGCGCTAGAGGAAGAAGAGTCCAATCGCTTGTACACACGTTTCAAGATGCAACTTCTAGTTTGGTTGACTGAAACAGAAACAGGGGACCTAGATGAGATTGGCCAGCTTTACCGTTACCAGCAATTTTTACCAAACTTGGTACATGATGGGAATCTTCCCAAAGCCTCTCTCTTTTGGCTAGAGGACTTTTGGAGACGGGGGCAGAAAAAAGCTCGCTCTTGCCAGCTACTTGTGACCAATCATGCCTATCTTGTTACCCGACTTGAGGACGATCCCAGTCTACTAGAGGGCCGTCTCTTGATCTTGGATGAGGCCCAGAAGATCTTATTAACTTTGGAAAATCTTTCGCAGAAGAGTTTCGTTTTAAACGACATAGTAGACCAGCTAGATCAAGCCTTAGTTCGAGAAAAAGGGACGCTTCAGAGACGCTTGATGGAGAGTATTCGCTTTGAGCTTTGTCACTTGATGGACCAGTTCCTATCTGGCAAGCGAAGAATGTGCCCGACGACTACAATGGCACAACTCCAACAGGATTTCTCTGAGCTAGACGTTCAGGGTTTCCACGACTATCAGCGATTTTTCTGCACTGATGGAGAATTTTGGCTATCAGCCTCAGACTTGTCTAGCAAGAAGGTTGTCATTTCTTCCAGTCGCAATCAACGTCTGCTTTTTTCTGAAATTTTTCCAGAGACTTGTCAACTCTTAGCTGTCTCTGCAACTTTGGAAATTAGTAGCAGAGTGTCTTTACCAGAACTAATGGGATTTCCTCATGCAGCTTTTGACAAATTGGATGAGAATTTTCAAGAAAATCAAGAAATTTTGGTCGTTAAGGATTTTCCATTGGTGACAGAAACCTCTCAAGAAGACTATGCTCAGGCTCTCGTAGAAGTGCTGGAAGATTTGTCCTATCTTGAAGAACCCATGCTCGTTTTATTCACTTCAAAAGACCTTTTGTTGCAGGTATCAGACTCTCTATCTCTTTCTCATCTAGCTCAGTATAAGAACGGAGATCCGGCTCAACTCAAGAAACGATTTGAAAGAGGAGACTCTCAACTCTTACTAGGGACAGGAAGTTTTTGGGAGGGAGTTGATTTTGCGACTCACCCTCGAGTGATTGAAGTGGTGACACGCCTGCCCTTCCAAAATCCAGAAGATCCCTTTACGAAAAAAATGAATCAGGAACTGCGCCTTGAAGGGAAAAATCCTTTCTACGACTATCAACTGCCTATGGCTATTATTCGCCTCAAACAAGCGATTGGTAGAACCATGCGTCGTCTAGGGCAACGCTCATCTGTCCTTATCTTGGATAGCCGAATGACAAGCAAGCGATATGGAAAGCAGATTTGCAAGGCCTTGTCGCAGACTAGTCGAGTGAGAGAAATTGGCAAAGAGCAAGTATTCTCAAAAGTTCAAGAATTTTTACACAAAAAATAAAATAAACATCTGAAAGAATGAAGGAGACCTTTATGAAACGTTCTCTCGACTCTCGGGTCGATTATAGTTTGATATTGCCAGTATTCTGTTTGCTGGTGATTGGAGTTGTGGCTATTTACATAGCTGTCAGCCATGACTATCCTCAAAATATTTGGCCTATTCTAGGTCAGCAACTAGCATGGATCGTCTTGGGAATTATCATCAGCTTTGTAGTCATGTTTTTTAATACAAAATTTTTATGGCAGGCGACACCCTATCTCTACGCCCTAGGTCTAGTCCTTATGGTTTTACCCTTGGTTTTTTACAATCCAAATTTAGTGGCAGCAACAGGGGCCAAAAACTGGGTGTCAATTGGAGGAGTGACACTTTTCCAACCTTCCGAATTCATGAAAATTTCCTATATTTTGATCTTGGCTCGGGTCATTGTTCAGTTCACACAAAAACATAAGGAAAAAGAACGTACGATTGCATTAGACTTTCACTTGATATTGTGGTTGATTGTCTTCACACTGCCAGTCTTAGTCTTACTGGCCTTGCAGAGTGACTTAGGAACGGCCTTGGTTTTTGTCGCCATCTTTGCTGGACTCGTCTTGCTCTCTGGTGTTTCTTGGAAAATTATCATTCCAATTTTTGCGACAGTTGTATCAGGAATTGCAGGATTTTTGGCAATTTTCATCACAAAAGATGGGCGTGCTTTCATGCATCAGATCGGGATGCCAACCTATCAGATCAACCGTATCCTTGCTTGGCTCAATCCCTTTGATTATGCACAAACGACCACCTATCAACAGGCACAAGGGCAAATCGCCATCGGGAGTGGAGGCTTATTTGGTCAAGGATTCAATGTATCTAATCTTCTCATCCCCGTTCGTGAGAGTGATATGATTTTTACAGTCATTGCAGAAGATTTTGGTTTTATCGGCTCTGTCCTTGTAATTACACTTTATCTCCTACTTATCTATCGAATGTTAAAAATCACTCTGAAGTCCAATAATCAATTTTATACTTACATTTCAACTGGCTTCATTATGATGCTCTTGTTCCATATTTTTGAAAATATCGGTGCGGTGACAGGTCTGCTGCCACTGACAGGGATTCCTCTGCCATTCATTTCCCAAGGGGGATCAGCCATTATCAGTAATCTGATTGGTGTTGGTCTGCTTCTATCGATGAGTTATCAAACGCATCTAGCCGAAGAAAAGAGCGGTAAGACAAGATTGAAACGGAAGAAAGTTGTTTTGAAAAAAGTTAAATAAGGAGTAAATCATGGCTAAAGTTGCAGTTATCTTAGCAGATGGCTTTGAAGAAATCGAAGCCCTAACAGTTGTGGACGTATTACGTCGTGCCAATATTACTTGTCATATGGTTGGTTTTGAAGCCCGAGTGACGGGATCACATGCCATCCAAGTACAAGCAGATCGTGTGTTTGATGGTGATTTATCTGAGTACGACATGATTGTCTTACCAGGAGGTATGCCAGGTTCAGCTCACTTGCGTGATAATGAGCAATTAATTGCTGAACTTCAAAAATTTGAGCAAGTTGGTAAAAAAATAGCAGCCATTTGTGCAGCACCAATTGTACTGAATCTAGCCGGTCTCCTAAAGGACAAAGAGTTCACCTGCTATGATGGTGTCCAAGAGCAAATTGCTGATGGTCACTATCGCAAGGAAACAGTAGTTGTCGATGGTCAGTTGACTACCAGTCGCGGTCCAGCAACTGCCCTTGCCTTTGCTTATAACTTAGTAGAACAACTTGGTGGAGATGCAAATGCTTTGAGAGAAGCCATGCTCTATCGTGATGTGTTTGGAATAGATTAACTAAAACGAGAGGAATCTATCAATTAGGGGATTCTTCTCGTTTTTTACTGTTAAAATAGAAGGAAATCGTCGCTTTTTTGATAAAAAAATGCTATAATGAAGGGTATGAAATATCACGATTACATCTGGGATTTAGGTGGAACTTTACTTGATAATTATGAGACTTCGACCGCGGCTTTTGTGGAAACATTAGCTCAATTTGGAATCGAAGAAGAACATGATAAAGTTTACAATGCCTTGAAAGTGTCAACTGCTTTTGCGATTGACCAATTTGCCCCAACAATAGAGCATTTTTTAGAAAAATACAAGGAAAATGAAGCGCGAGAGCTTGAGCATCCTGCCTTGTTTGAGGGAGTACCTGCTTTATTAGAGGAAATCTCAGACCAGGGAGGACGGAACTTTTTAGTTTCGCATCGCAATGACCAAGTTTTGGATATTCTTGAAAAGACAGCTATTGCTGGCTATTTTACAGAAGTAGTAACAGCTAGCTCTGGTTTTAAGAGAAAACCAAATCCAGAGTCTATGATCTATTTACGAGATAAGTATAAGATTAGTTCTGGTATCGTTATTGGTGACCGTTCTATCGATATTGAAGCTGGACAAGCAGCAGGCTTAGCGACGCATCTCTTTAAAAATATCGTGACATTGAGACAAGTATTAGAAATGTAAGAAAAAAGAAAAAGGGAAAAAATGACAGAAGAAATCAAAAACCAACAGGCACAGGATTATGATGCCAGTCAGATTCAAGTTTTGGAAGGTCTGGAAGCCGTTCGTATGCGTCCTGGAATGTATATCGGATCGACTTCAAAAGAAGGTCTTCACCACCTAGTCTGGGAAATCGTTGATAACTCTATCGATGAGGCCTTGGCGGGATTTGCTAGTCATATTCAGGTCTTTATTGAGCCAGATGACTCTATCACGGTTGTTGATGATGGACGTGGTATCCCTGTTGATATTCAAGAAAAGACAGGCCGTCCTGCCGTTGAAACTGTCTTTACCGTTCTTCATGCTGGAGGTAAATTTGGCGGTGGCGGTTACAAGGTTTCAGGTGGACTTCACGGTGTAGGTTCATCGGTTGTAAATGCCCTCTCAACTCAGTTAGATGTTCGTGTTCACAAAAATGGAAAAATCCATTACCAAGAATACCGTCGTGGACATGTCGTTGCTGACCTTGAGGTGATTGGAGATACAGATAAAACAGGTACAACAGTACACTTCACGCCAGATCCAGAGATTTTTACAGAAACAACAACTTTTGATTTTGATAAATTAAACAAGCGGATTCAGGAGCTAGCCTTTTTGAACCGTGGTCTTCAAATCTCCATCACTGACAAGCGTGAGGGACTTGAACAAACAAAAAACTACCACTACGAAGGTGGGATTGCGAGCTACGTTGAGTATATCAATGAAAACAAGGATGTCATTTTTGAAAATCCAATCTACACTGATGGAGAAATGGATGACATCACAGTTGAAGTAGCCATGCAGTACACAACTGGCTACCATGAAAATGTCATGAGTTTTGCTAATAACATTCATACACATGAGGGTGGAACCCATGAACAAGGTTTCCGTACAGCCCTAACTCGTGTCATCAATGACTACGCTCGTAAAAACAAACTCCTCAAAGACAATGAAGATAATCTAACAGGTGAGGATGTCCGTGAAGGATTGACTGCCGTTATCTCTGTGAAACATCCAAATCCTCAGTTTGAAGGACAAACGAAAACTAAACTTGGAAATAGTGAAGTTGTCAAGATTACTAATCGCCTCTTTAGTGAAGCATTTTCAGACTTTCTAATGGAAAATCCACAGATTGCTAAGCGGATTGTTGAAAAAGGTATTCTGGCAGCTAAGGCGCGTGTGGCAGCCAAGCGTGCGCGTGAGGTTACTCGTAAGAAATCTGGTCTTGAGATTTCAAACCTTCCAGGGAAATTAGCAGACTGTTCATCAAACAATCCAGCTGAAACTGAACTTTTCATCGTCGAAGGAGATTCAGCGGGAGGTTCTGCAAAGTCTGGTCGTGACCGTGAATTCCAAGCGATTTTACCGATTCGCGGTAAAATCCTCAACGTTGAAAAGGCCAGCATGGATAAAATCCTTGCCAATGAAGAAATCCGTAGCCTTTTCACAGCTATGGGAACAGGCTTTGGTGCTGAATTTGATGTCAGCAAGGCTCGTTACCAAAAACTCGTTATCATGACGGATGCCGATGTCGATGGAGCTCACATCCGTACCCTCTTGTTAACCTTGATTTATCGTTATATGAAACCCGTTTTAGAAGCAGGTTATGTTTATATCGCTCAACCACCAATTTACGGTGTTAAGGTCGGCAGTGAAATTAAAGAATACATCCAACCTGGAGCAGATCAAGAAATCCGTTTACAGGAAGCCTTAGCTCGCTATAGTGAAGGACGTTCAAAACCAACTATTCAGCGTTATAAAGGTCTTGGAGAAATGGATGACCATCAACTTTGGGAAACAACCATGAACCCAGAACATCGTCTCATGGCGCGTGTATCAGTTGATGATGCTGCAGAAGCAGATAAAATCTTTGATATGCTCATGGGTGACCGTGTAGAACCACGTCGAGAATTTATCGAAGAAAATGCGGTCTATAGTACGCTTGACGTTTAAAAAAATTGGGAAATAGTTCCCATGGTTTGAAAAATATGATATAATCATTACAATTGTTTCATGTATAAAAAGGAGTTTGATATGTCTGATAATCTGTTGATTATTACTATGATTGCAATCGCGGCTCTTCTGATTATTGCATATGTTGTGGCAGTTTTGTTACGCAAACGCAATGAAAAGAGGCTCGCAGTATTAGAAGAAAGAAAGGAAGAGTTGTATAACCTTCCAGTTAACGATGAAGTAGAAGCTGTTAAGAATATGCATCTGATTGGTCAAAGTCAGATTGCATTTAGAGAGTGGAATCAAAAATGGGTAGACCTATCACTCAACTCATTTGCAGATATTGAGAATAATCTGTTTGAAGCAGAAGGGTACAATAATTCATTTCGCTTCTTGAAAGCTCAACACAAAATTGATCAAATTGAAAGCCAGATTACCCTTATCGAAGAAGATATTGCTTCCATTCGAAATGCTTTGGCAGATCTAGAAAAACAAGAATCAAAAAATAGTGGTCGTGTCTTGCATGCTTTAGATTTATTTGAAAGCCTGCAGAAAACAGTCGCAGAAGATTCTGAGAAATATGGTCAAGCACTTCCTGAAATTGAAAAACAATTGGAGAACATCCAATCTGAATTTTCTCAATTTGTGACTCTAAACTCCTCAGGAGATCCAGTTGAAGCAGCAGGAATTTTGGATAATGCGGAAAACCATATTCTCGCTTTGACACATATCGTAGAGAGAATTCCGGCAATTGTTACTAAACTAACTACTGAACTCCCTGATCAACTTGAAGATCTAGAGGCTGGCTATCGTAAGTTGCTTGATGCCAACTATCACTTTGTAGAAACTGACATTGAATCACGTTTGCAGTTGTTGTATGAAGCCTTGAAAAATAACCAAGAAAATATTAAAAAATTGGAATTGGACAATGCTGAATATGAAAATAATCAGATTCAAGAAGAAATCAATGCTCTCTATAATATTTTCACACGAGAGATTGCTTCTCAAAAAGTTGTTGAAAACTTGTTGTCAACACTTCCAACCTACCTTGACCATTTAAAAGACAACAACCAAGTCTTGGTGAAAGATATCGAGCGTTTGAGCAAGACCTACTTGATGGCTGAGAGTGATGTCAATCATGTTCGTCGTCTTCAAGTGGATTTGGATTCCCTAGAACTTACAGTTAGCGATTTGACTTCAGAACAAGAGGAATATTCAGAAGCTTACTCTGTATTGGAAGAACGTTTAGAAAATGTTCAAGCTACATTAAAAGAAATTGAAGATGATCAAGTTTCAGTGAGCGAACGTTTAGTACAGATTGAAAAAGATGATGTTAATGCTCGTCAAAAGGCAAATGTTTACGTAAATCGTCTCCACACGATTAAGCGCTACATGGAAAAGAGAAATCTTCCAGGAATTCCACAGAACTTCTTGAAATTGTTCTTTGCTGCTAGCCATAGTACTGAGGATTTGATGGCAGAGTTAGAACAGTCACAAGTCAACATTGAGTCTGTTAATCGTATCCTAGAAATCGCATCACATGATATGGAAGTTTTGGAAACAGAAACTTACAGTATTGTGCAATATGCAACCTTGACAGAGCAATTGCTTCAATATTCTAATCGCTACAGATCATTTGATGAAGGGATTCAACAAGCCTTCCATGAATCTTTAGAAATCTTTGAAAATGCCTTTGATTATCAAGCATCTTTCGAAAAGATTTCCCAAGCTTTGGAAGTTGCTGAACCAGGGGTAACAAATCGCTTTGTTTCCTCATATGAAAAAACAAGAGAAATCATTCGATTTTAATTAAGAAAAGGCGGTGGGACAGAAATCGGTAGACAAAGTCTCGATTTCGTAGTCCCAGCCCCGCGAAGATGATTAGGAGTTTTTGGAGCCTAAAAGACGAACAAAAAGTCCAATCAGCTACCGCATCAAAGTTTGATTGTAAATAAAAAGTGAGGTAGGGATCTTTTTTCCCAACCTCTTTCTTTTACCTATCTTTTTTGAAAAAATGGACATTTTCCTATTTATCATTGAAATTATAGGCCTGATTTGATATGATAAAACTATGACAAAAAAAAGAACAAACCGTAAAGCAAACGACAAGAAGAGAAGAAATTTGTGGATTATTGTGGGGCTTCTATTCTTCACAATCTTAACATTAGGTGCTGGTATTGCTTATAAAGTCTTGACGAAGCAAGCTTTTGAGCAAAAAATTGAAGCACTGAAAAAGGAAAAAGATGATTCCTATTCACAAGGAAGTCAGAAAGATCATTTTCGTAAGGGGCAGGCAGAAATCATCACTTACTATCCTATGACGGGGGACAAGGTGATTACCTCTGTTCAGGATATCATTGTAAAAGATATTACGGATAAGGTAGAAGATAAAGAACATTTGATTTTTTACTACTCTGAAAAAGATTCTTCTTCCATCAAAGGTGTGGAGAGCCATCTTGTAAAAAAACAGGCCTATGACCTGAGTGATTCTACTGTTGTGGAATTAGAAAATATCTCATTAGATCAGCTTTATCTTAAGGAAGATGGGACCCTGTTTACATTAGATCAGCTCTTTACAGATGCTAGCAAAGCTAAAGAGAAGTTTCTTGAGGATATCAAGTCAACGCTCCAAGATAAAAAGATTGAACAAACTCTTGTTGATCAAGTAATAGCCGATTTTTCAGCTAGCGATTTATCATCTTGGAAGTTTGCTTACAAAGATAGTCAATTGGTTCTTTATCCAATCAAAGCAACCAATAATGTAGAAGAAATAGCTTTGCCTATTTCAGACTTCTTTGATGTTATCCAATCGTCCTATCTAACTGAAAAGGATGCAGAACTTTATAAGAAGGCTCAGGCTGAGAAAAATAAAAAAGTAGTAGCTCTTACCTTTGACGATGGACCGGATGGAAATACAACTCCACAAGCATTAGATATTTTGGCCAAATACAAAGTCAAAGCAACCTTCTTTGTACAAGGAAAGAATATTGCAGGTAATGAGTCGCTTCTTAAACGTATGCAGTCTGAAGGTCATGAAGTTGGAAACCATAGTTGGAATCACCCGGTTTTAACAAAACTGTCATTGGAAGATGCTAAGAAACAGCTTACAGATACCGAAGATGCTATTACAAAAGTTCTTGGCAAAAGCTCTAAATTGATGCGTCCACCATACGGTGCAATCTCAGATGATATTCGTAATAGCCTTGATTTAAGCTTTATCATGTGGGATGTGGATAGTTTGGATTGGAAGAGTAAAAATGAAGCTGCGATTTTGACAGAAATTCAGCGTCAGGTAAGCAATGGCTCTATCATTTTGATGCATGATATCCATCAAACATCTGTTAATTCACTACCAAAAGTAATTGAGTATCTACAGGGACAAGGATATAGTTTTGTGACTGTATCAGATCTACTCAACACTCGTTTGAAGCCACATGAGATTTACTATTCTCGTAACCAGTAAGTTCTCAGTAGGCAAATATTTAAAAAAATTAAAAAAAGATAGTTTTAATCTTGACAAGTAGGGGAAAACTTGATATCATATAAAAGTTGAGAAAAGCAGAAGTGAGAACTTCTCGCCTTGCGACTAACGTTGTCTGGCCCCTACGGATCAAATTTCAGAAATGAAATACAATCATGTAGTGCGGGTTTGCGTTAGCAAGTCCGCTCTTGTTTTTCTCTAAATTAAAAAAAGAGGTGAAAACCATAGCAAAGCAAGACTTATTCATCAATGATGAAATTCGTGTACGCGAAGTTCGCTTAATCGGTCTTGAAGGTGAGCAATTGGGTATCAAACCACTAAGCGAAGCGCAAGCACTTGCGGACGAAGCTAATGTGGACTTGGTTCTCATTCAACCTCAAGCTAAACCTCCTGTTGCGAAAATTATGGACTACGGTAAGTTCAAATTTGAGTACCAGAAGAAACAAAAAGAGCAACGCAAAAAACAAAGCGTTGTGACCGTGAAAGAAGTTCGTTTGAGCCCAGTTATCGACAAGGGTGATTTCGAAACTAAACTTCGCAATGCTCGCAAGTTCCTTGAAAAAGGAAACAAAGTGAAGGTATCTATTCGCTTTAAGGGGCGTATGATCACCCATAAAGAGATTGGTGCAAAAGTTTTAGCCGAGTTCGCTGAAGCAACTCAAGATATTGCTATCATTGAACAACGTGCTAAAATGGATGGACGCCAAATGTTCATGCAATTGGCGCCAGCAACTGACAAAAAATAATTGTCAGAAAGTTAAATAAAGGAGAAAAAATCATGCCAAAACAAAAAACACACCGCGCATCAGCTAAACGTTTCAAACGTACAGGTTCTGGTGGACTTAAACGTTTCCGTGCTTACACATCTCACCGTTTCCACGGAAAAACTAAAAAACAACGTCGTCATCTTCGTAAAGCATCTATGGTGCATTCAGGAGATTTCAAACGTATCAAAGCAATGCTTACTCGCTTGAAATAATCGCGTATTTGTAAGTAAACAATTCTAGGAAATATTTGGAGGAAATAAAACATGGCACGTGTTAAAGGTGGCGTTGTATCACGCAAACGTCGTAAACGTATTCTTAAATTAGCAAAAGGTTACTATGGAGCTAAACACATCTTGTTCCGTACTGCAAAAGAACAAGTAATGAACTCTTACTACTATGCATACCGTGACCGTCGTCAAAAGAAACGTGACTTCCGTAAATTGTGGATCACACGTATCAATGCGGCAGCTCGTTTGAACGGACTTTCATACTCACAATTGATGCATGGTTTGAAATTGGCTGAGATCGAAGTTAACCGTAAAATGCTTGCTGACTTGGCTGTTAACGATGCAGCAGCTTTCACAGCTCTTGCAGATGCAGCTAAAGCAAAACTTGGTAAATAATTATTCATAAGACTGGTGCAAGTTTGTCCCAGTCTTTTTTAAACAAAGGAGAAAAAAATGGCTTCAAAAATGCTACACACATGCTTGCGAGTAGAAAATCTTGAAAAATCAATCGCTTTTTATCAAGATGCTTTTGGTTTTAAGGAATTGCGTCGTAGAGACTTTCCAGACTACGCTTTTACGATTGTTTATCTTGGACTTGAAGGTGATGATTATGAGTTAGAGTTGACTTACAACTATGATCACGGACCTTATGTTGTCGGTGACGGTTTTGCTCACATCGCCTTAAGCACACCTGATCTTGAGGCTCTTCATAAAGAACATAGCGACAAAGGCTATGAAGTGACAGCACCTAATGGACTTCCAGGGACTCAACCAAACTATTACTTTATCAAAGATCCAGATGGATACAAGGTAGAAGTAATTCGTGAGAATTCATTATAGTTCCTATCGAGTAGCTTGTATGCTACTCGTTTTTTTAATTTGTAGCAGAATGAAAGAAAAAGAATGGCGTCAGGCATTCACAAAATTCAAAACCAAAAAATGTGCTCGTTCTTCTATTCAAGGTTTATTAAAGCGTGTGAGTCAAGGAAGAGCTCAAGGGAATGAATCCTTCTTCCACTAGGGTCTGAAAGTGAGGCTTCTGCATTAGCTGATGAAATGATTTATTTTGATGGCCACGGTGCGGTTTGTCGCTGTTTAAACTGGCGTGAAGCCCAAAGAACCATGTTAACGCAAGAAACCAAAGATGCTATTTTAGTCATTGAAGCTATCAATGAAGAGCAGGCATCACGAGCTCGGGAAGCAATGCTAGAACTACATACTAAAATTGGTAAATATTTCGGTGTCAGTGGTAAGATCAGCCACTTAACAACTACAAATCCTATCTTGGAAATAGATTGATAAGTGGGAATCACGGTTAATTCAACTGTGGTTCTTTTTTCTTCAAGGGAAGAAAGAAATTGTTTTTCTATTTTTTAAAATGGTATAATATAAGGAGAAAAAGGGAGGTGATAGCGAGTGATTGCACAACTTGATACAAAAACGGTTTATAGTTTCATGGAGAGTATGATTTCCATTCGGAAGTATGTTGATCAAGGAAAAGCATACGGCTACTCAGCACTTGGAATCATGGATGTTGACAATCTATATGGAGCTTATTATTTTATCAAAGAGTGCCAAAAGCAGGAGATTCAGCCTGTATTAGGTCTTGAGGTGACCGTTCATCATAAGGAGGAACTCGTCAACCTTCGATTTTTAGCCTTGTCAAATCATGGCTATCGAAATCTCATGAAGCTTTCGACTCTAAAAATGACAGGTAAAAAGGAATGGACTGATTTTTCTCCCTATCTAGAAGATGTTTGTGTTATTGTTCCCTATTATTCTGCAATTGATTCCTTGGACTTAGGGCATGACTATTATATCGGAGTGTATCCAGATACACCTCAGTCGAATTTTTCTCACTCCATTCTCCCACTTTATCGTGTTAATTCCTTCGAATCTGAGAATTTAGAAACGCTTCAAATGCTCAAGGCGATTAAGGAAAATGTGATCTTGCGAGAGGTAGATGTTCAATCGCAACAAGGCTTGTTTTTACCTGCTTATCGCTTAGAGCAAGTATTTCAAGAAAAGTTTCCGCAAGCCTTAGAAAATCTTTCTGAACTGATTGGAGCAACTACTTATGAGATTGATAGTAGTCTCAAGCTTCCACGTTTCAATCCAGAGCGTCCTGCTGTTGAAGAGTTGCGCGAAAGAGCTATTAAGGGCTTGGAACAGAAAGGCTTACTCGATTCAGTTTATCAGGCTCGTTTGGAAGAAGAACTATCTGTGATTCATGACATGGGATTCGATGACTATTTCTTGGTTGTCTGGGATCTCTTACGTTTTGGTCGTTCTCAGGGATATTATATGGGAATGGGACGTGGGTCTGCAGTTGGAAGTCTAGTGGCCTATGCCTTAAATATTACTGGTATTGATCCTGTAGCTAAGAATCTTATCTTTGAGCGCTTTTTAAATCGTGAACGCTATACCATGCCTGATATCGATATCGATATTCCCGATATCTATCGTCCTGAATTTATACGCTATGTTCGTGACCGTTATGGTAGTATTCACGCTGCTCAGATAGTCACCTACTCGACTTTTGGTGCCAAACAGGCTATCCGAGATGTTTTTAAACGGTATGGTGTTCCCGAGTACGAGTTGACATCCATAACCAAGAAAATTGGTTTCAAAGATACCTTGACAAGCGCCTATGAAGGCAATCTAGGATTTAGACAACTGATTCAAAGTAAGATTGAGTACCAAAAGGCTTTTGAAATTGCCAAAAAGATAGAAGGCTATCCTCGACAGACTTCCATCCATGCTGCTGGTGTCGTGATTAGTGATAAAAATCTGACGGACTATATTCCTCTTAAGTATGGTGAGGATATGCTCATTACCCAGTATGATGCTCATGGAGTCGAGGGAAATGGCTTGCTCAAGATGGATTTCTTGGGCTTAAGAAACCTAACTTTCGCTCAAAAAATGCAGGATCTCTTATTTGAAACTCAAGGAATTCAGCTAAGGATTGAGGAAATTGACCTTGAGGATAGGGAAACTTTAGCCCTCTTTGCAGCTGGAAAGACCAAGGGGATTTTTCAATTTGAACAACCTGGAGCTATCCGTTTATTGAAACGAGTGAAGCCACAAAACTTTGAAGAAGTAGTAGCAACAACTTCTTTAAACCGACCAGGTGCGAGCGACTATATTGATAACTTTGTGGCTCGAAAACATGGTAAAGAAAAGGGGACGGTTCTGGACCCAGTTTTGGAAGATATTTTAGCTCCAACTTATGGAATTATGCTTTACCAAGAACAGGTGATGCAAGTAGCTCAGCGATATGCTGGTTTTAGCCTTGGGAAGGCCGACATTTTACGTCGTGCCATGGGTAAAAAGAACGCAGCTGAGATGCACCGAATGGAAGAGAGTTTTATCCAAGGTGCACTCGAAAAAGGTCATGGAAAGGAACAGGCTCAGCAGGTTTTTGCTGTCATGGAAAAATTTGCTGGTTATGGTTTCAACCGATCACATGCTTATGCTTATGCGGCTTTAGCTTTTCAACTTGCTTACTTTAAAACACATTACCCAGAAATCTTTTATCAAGTCATGCTCAACTATGCCAGTGGAGATTATATTCTCGATGCCCTTGAAATGGGTTTTGAACTGATATCACTCTCTATCAATACAATCCCATATCAGGATAAATTGACAGACAAGACTATTTACTTGGGACTTAAGAGTATCAAGGGGATGCCTCGAGATTTTGCCTATTGGATTTTAGAGAGTCGTCCTTTTAGTAGTGTTGAAGATTTTGTCACTCGCTTGCCTAAAAATTATCAGAAGTTGAGTCTTTTAACTCCCCTAGTCGAGATTGGTTTATTCGATAGTTTTGAAAAAAATCGCCAAAAAATCTTATCCAATTTACCTACTTTGTTTATTTTTGTGGAAGAATTGGGGAGTTTGTTTGCAGATAATAGCTACAATTGGCTTGAGAGTGAGGATTTTACGCAAGTCGAGAAGTTTCGTAAGGAACAGGAGTGGCTTGGAGTTGGTATCAGTCCGCATCCCTTACTGGTTTTAGCAAAGAATCCCCTCTATCCAATTGTGAGTTTGTCTGAACTATCTGAAGGACAGACAGCTACAGTACTCGTTGAGATAGAATCCATTCGTGTCATTCGTACTAAAAAAGGTGAAAACATGGCTTTTCTGAAAGTTAGTGATAGTAAAACGAAGCTTGAAGTCACAGTTTTTTCTGACCAGTATCGTCAATTTAACAATCTCTTACATGAAGGAAGATTTTACTACCTTAATGGAAAAGTGCAGGCAAGAGACGGTCGCCTTCAGTTAGTATTAAATAATCTAAAAGAAGCAGTGAGTGAACGATTTTGGATTCAGGCTGCTGATCATGAACATGATTCTGAAATTTATCATATTTTAGAACAATACAAGGGACAAATTCCAGTCATTATTCGCTACGAAAATGAACAAAAAAATGTTCTTTTGCCGGGTTATTTTGTTGCAAAAGATGTTAGTTTGCAGGAATCTTTGAGTCAAATAACTATGAAAACGATTTATCGTTAAAAATCAATGAAAATAAAAGAATTTTAACTTTAATTATGGTATAATCAGTTAGAATGTTAAAAGAAAAAGGAGCAAAACCAAATGAAACGTATTGCTGTTTTGACTAGTGGTGGAGACGCCCCTGGTATGAATGCTGCCATCCGTGCAGTAGTTCGTCAAGCAATCTCAGAAGGAATGGAAGTTTTTGGCATCTATGATGGATACGCAGGTATGGTTGCAGGCGAAATTTATCCACTTGATGCTGCTTCAGTGGGAGACATCATTTCACGTGGTGGTACTTTCCTTCACTCTGCTCGTTATCCTGAGTTTGCAAAACTCGAAGGTCAACTTAAAGGGATTGAGCAGTTGAAAAAACACGGTATCGAAGGTGTCGTAGTTATCGGTGGTGACGGTTCTTATCACGGAGCAATGCGCTTGACTGAGCATGGATTCCCTGCTATTGGACTTCCAGGAACAATCGATAACGATATCGTAGGTACTGATTTCACAATCGGATTTGATACTGCAGTTACAACTGCAATGGATGCCATCGATAAGATTCGTGATACCTCATCAAGTCACCGTCGTACTTTCGTAGTTGAAGTTATGGGACGTAATGCTGGAGATATCGCTCTTTGGGCTGGTATTGCCACTGGTGCTGATGAAATTATCATCCCTGAAGAAGGCTTCAAGATGGAAGACATCGTAGCAAGTATCAAAGCTGGATATGAACACGGTAAGAAACACAACATTATCGTTTTGGCAGAAGGTGTTATGTCAGCGGCTGAATTTGGTCAAAAACTAAAAGAAGCTGGAGATACAAGCGACCTTCGTGTAACTGAACTTGGTCATATCCAACGTGGTGGATCTCCAACTGCTCGTGACCGTGTATTGGCGTCACGTATGGGAGCACACGCTGTTAAACTTCTTAAACAAGGAATCGGTGGTGTCGCTGTTGGTATCCGTAACGAGAAAATGGTTGAAAATCCAATTCTTGGAACTGCAGAAGAAGGAGCTTTGTTTAGCCTAACAGCTGATGGTAAGATTGTTGTTAACAATCCTCATAAAGCTGACCTTGAACTTTCTGCTTTGAACAAGAGCTTGTCATAATCAACTTTAACTAAACTGGTAAAATGACCATAAAAGGTCAAATTATATAAAGGAGTCACAAAAATCATGAACAAACGTGTAAAAATCGTTGCAACTTTGGGTCCTGCGGTAGAAATCCGTGGTGGTAAAAAATTCGGTGAAGACGGATATTGGGGTGAAAAACTTGACGTTGAAGCTTCAGCTAAAAACATTGCTCAATTGATTGAAGCAGGAGCTAACACTTTCCGTTTCAACTTCTCACACGGTGACCACCAAGAACAAGGTGACCGTATGGCAACTGTTAAACTTGCAGAAAAACTTGCAGGTAAAAAAGTTGGTTTCCTTCTTGACACTAAAGGACCAGAAATCCGTACTGAATTGTTTGAAGGTGAAGCTAAAGAGTACTCATACAAAACTGGTGAAAAAATCCGTGTTGCAACTAAACAAGGTATCAAATCAACTCGTGAAGTGATTGCTTTGAACGTTGCTGGAGCTCTTGACATCTATGATGACGTTGAAGTTGGTCGCCAAGTATTGGTTGACGATGGTAAACTTGGTCTTCGTGTTGTAGAAAAAGACGATGCAACTCGTGAATTTGTCGTTGAAGTTGAAAACGACGGTGTTATCGCTAAACAAAAAGGTGTAAACATCCCTAACACTAAAATTCCTTTCCCAGCTCTTGCTGAACGTGATAACGCTGATATCCGCTTCGGTCTTGAACAAGGTATCAACTTCATCGCGATCTCATTCGTACGTACTGCAAAAGACGTTAACGAAGTTCGTGCAATCTGTGAAGAAACTGGTAACGGTCACGTTCAATTGTTCGCTAAAATCGAAAACCAACAAGGTATCGATAACTTGGACGAAATCATTGAAGCTGCTGACGGTATCATGATCGCTCGTGGTGACATGGGTATCGAAGTACCATTTGAAATGGTTCCAGTTTACCAAAAAATGATCATCACTAAAGTGAATGCTGCTGGTAAAGTTGTTATCACTGCAACAAACATGCTTGAAACAATGACTGAAAAACCACGTGCAACTCGTTCAGAAGTATCAGACGTATTCAACGCTGTTATCGACGGAACTGATGCTACAATGCTTTCAGGTGAGTCAGCAAATGGTAAATACCCACTTGAGTCTGTTCGTACAATGGCAACTATCGATAAGAACGCTCAAACGCTTCTTAACGAATACGGACGTTTGAATTCAGATTCATTTGAACGTAACTCTAAGACAGAAGTTATGGCTTCAGCAGTTAAAGACGCTACAAACTCAATGGACATCAAATTGGTTGTAACTCTTACTAAGACTGGTCACACAGCACGTTTGATCTCTAAATATCGTCCAAATGCTGATATCTTGGCATTGACATTTGACGAATTGACAGAACGTGGATTGATGTTGAACTGGGGTGTTATCCCAATGTTGACAGAAGCTCCATCATCAACTGATGACATGTTTGAAATTGCTGAACGTAAAGCAGTTGAAGCAGGTCTTGTACAATCTGGTGACGATATCGTTATCGTTGCAGGTGTGCCACTTGGTGAAGCAGTTCGTACTAACACAATGCGTATCCGCACTGTACGTTAATCTAATATTAAAAAGCCTATCATATCAAGCTTTCTAGCTTGTGTGATAGGTCTTTTTTTGTGACGAGGGGCAAAATATATCATTTTCCTTTCAATACTAAGGTATATAAAACAGCTTCCCTTATACCTTTTGCTGTAATTAGAGATTTCATTGCTCATCTTTGTATCTTTATGACTAAACCTAGCTAGGATTTTTTGGATAATAAGTCTATAAGTGTTTGATTGTTGCTTGAGCTTATTGCTATTTGGACAGAAAGGATTGCTAAAAGATAGTATTTAATAGTGTTTAGGAAAATAAAAAAAAGCTCTCTGGAAAAACCAGAAAGCCTGAGAGGCATCTCCATGTGAGAAACCGGTTCACACAATTTCTCAAGGTCCGCTCCTGCGTTATGACCTCCTTTGCTCAATAGTAGCTCTCGCTACATATCGACTCATCGCAAGTTTTATTTTACTATAAGGACAATAAAATGTCAATAAAAAAAGTTCCTATACCAAGGAACTGATGAACAATGCTAATTGCCGGGATCGAACCGGCGACCTCATCCTTACCATGGATGCGCTCTGCCTACTGAGCTAAATCAGCTTACTTAAAAAGTATACTATAGAATCAAATCTTTGTCAATAAAATGTTTTATTTAAAAGTAATCAGCTGTCAGTCAAACTAAAATGGCTTAAGAGAATATCCCTCAGCCATTTTATTCTAACCTAATTGATTTTGTTTTTTTTCTGGATTCCAGATAAAACTTGCAATAAAGCTAAAGATGATGGTAACAATCGCAACTAAGACAGCAAGAATCAGTGCTGGTATGCGAATAAACCACCACAAAGGATTTGGTTTTTTGTTATTGTGCCATTGTTTCGTTTCCTCATCTAGACGTTGGAATTCTAATTGGATACGTTCAGCAACCATCTCAATTCCTTCATCATTCATTTTCTTAATGTCTGAGATATCGATAGGATTTCCGAAGTTCATATCGACACGTTCGCGACTGATGAGTCCTTTTAAGGTCATTGGGCCAGTGTAAGTAACTGGCATGATGCGAACCTTGGCCATTTTAGCAATCAGAGCTACGCCACCTTTGACATCGTTAGAATGACGACTACCACTTGGAAACATGATGAGAGATCGGTCGCTCTTTTTAAGAACATTGATAGGATACTTAATGGCAGAAGCGCTAGGATTTTCCCGGTCAATAGGAAAGGCACCACACATTCGAATCCACCAACCAAAGATTCGATTAGAGAAAAGTTCCTTTTTAGCCATAAAGACAAATTGCTTTGGTTTGGTCGCAAATGCCATGTAGACAGGATCCCACCAAGTACGATGGGGAGCAACTAGGATATAGTTTTCATCTTGACTCGGAATTTTATCAGTATTATGATAGTGAGCATTACCGTTGATAGACCAAAGAATCAACATAACCAGCCCACGAAGATAAGTATAAAACATGGTGTCTCCTTCAATTTTCTTTCTTTTATTATACCTTATCATACTAGGACAAGCAAATGTTTTTTTGTTTAGGCGGAATTGCTCTTCATATGAAATTAGAATTATTTTTAAAAAAATGATATGATAGAATTTATGGATAAAAATAAAATTATAGGCTTAAGCCAATCAGAAGTTAATGAACGTCAGAAACAGGGACAGGTCAATGATTTCAAAGCATCAGCTAGTACCAGTACTTGGCAGATTGTAAAACGAAATGTTTTTACTCTCTTTAATGCTTTAAACTTTGCTATTGCTTTAGCGCTCGCTTTTGTTCAAGCCTGGAGCAACTTGGTTTTCTTTGCAGTTATCTGTTTTAATGCTTTTTCAGGAATTGTAACCGAGCTACGTGCCAAACATATGGTTGATAAACTCAATCTCTTGAATAAAGAAAAGATTACGACTATCCGTGATGGACAAGAGATTGCTTTGGATCCAGAAGAGCTTGTTTTGGATGATGTGATTCGCTTGTCTGCAGGGGATCAAATTCCAAGTGATGCGATTGTATTAGAAGGCTTTGCAGAAGTCAATGAAGCCATGTTAACGGGCGAGAGCGACTTGGTGCAAAAAGAAGTAGAAGACTTAATGTTGTCAGGTAGTTTTCTTGCCAGTGGTTCTGTCTTTGCTCAAGTTCATCATGTAGGGGCAGATAACTATGCAGCCAAACTCATGCTTGAAGCTAAGACAGTTAAACCGATCAACTCACGCATCATGAAATCGCTAGACCAGCTTGCAGGCTTTACTGGGAAAATCATCATTCCATTTGGAATTGCCCTCTTGCTTGAAGCTTTGGTCTTGAAAGGTTTACCACTGAAGTCTTCTGTAGTGAATTCCTCTACAGCTCTTTTGGGAATGTTGCCTAAGGGGATTGCCCTCTTGACCATTACCTCTCTTTTAACCGCTGTTATCAAGCTTGGTTTGAAAAAGGTCTTGGTGCAGGAGATGTACTCTGTTGAAACCCTAGCGCGCGTGGATATGCTCTGCTTGGATAAGACAGGTACCATCACCCAAGGGAAGATGCAGGTTGAGACTGTTCTTCCTCTGACCCAGGCTTATGACAAGGATGCTATTGCCGACATACTAACCAGCTATATGGCAAACAGCGAGGATAAAAATCCTACAGCTCAAGCTATCCGTCAACGTTTTCAAGGTCAAGTAGCTTATCCGATGATTTCTAGTCTTCCATTTTCAAGCGATCGTAAATGGGGAGCAATGGAGTTGGAAGGTCTCGGAACTGTTTTCCTAGGTGCACCTGAGATGTTGTTGAATGCTGAAGTTCCTGAGGCTAGAGAAGCTCTTGAACGAGGATCTCGTGTCTTAGTTCTGGCCCTCAGTCAAGAAAAACTTGATCCCCACAAGCCACAAAAGCCATCTGATATTCAAGCCTTGGCTTTTCTTGAAATTCTAGATCCAATCCGAGAAGGGGCGGCTGAAACTCTAGACTATCTTCGTTCTCAGGAAGTGGGCTTGAAAATTATTTCTGGTGATAATCCAGTTACCGTTTCAAGTATTGCTCAAAAAGCTGGTTTTGCAGACTACCACAGCTACGTAGATTGCTCGAAAATTACTGATGAAGAGTTGGTTGCTATGGCTGAGGAGACAGCGATTTTCGGACGTGTCTCTCCTCATCAAAAGAAACTGATCATCCAAACGTTGAAAAAAGCAGGTCATACGACTGCAATGACAGGAGATGGTGTCAATGATATCCTTGCTCTCCGCGAGGCAGACTGTTCCATCGTGATGGCTGAAGGAGATCCAGCGACTCGTCAGATTGCAAATCTGGTCCTCTTGAACTCAGACTTTAATGATGTTCCTGAGATTCTCTTTGAAGGTCGTCGTGTGGTCAATAACATTGCCCACATTGCTCCGATTTTCTTGATTAAGACCATCTATTCCTTCCTGCTTGCAGTCATCTGTATTGCAAGTGCTTTGTTGGGACGTACTGAATGGATTTTAATTTTCCCATTCATTCCGATTCAGATTACCATGATTGACCAGTTTGTGGAAGGATTCCCACCGTTCGTATTGACCTTTGAGCGAAATATTAAACCAGTCGAACAAAACTTCCTCAGAAAATCCATGCTCCGTGCACTACCAAGTGCCTTGATGGTAGTCTTTAGTGTTCTCTTTGTTAAAATTTTTGGAACCAGTCAAGGCTGGTCAGCCATTGAAATTTCGACTCTTCTGTATTATCTACTAGCGTCGATTGGTTTCATGTCTGTAGTTAGAGCTTGCTTGCCATTTAGTCTATGGCGTGTCCTCTTGATTATTTGGTCAGTTGGTGGCTTCCTTGGAACGGCTCTATTCCCAAGAATCCAAAAACTACTTGAAATTTCAACACTGACAGGACAAACATTACCTGTCTATGGCATCATGATGCTCATCTTTACTGTGATTTTCATCCTGACAAGTCGTTATCAAGCTAGAAGATAAAGAAAGGCTGCAATCCATGATTGCGGTCTTTTTTAGGTACAGGATTGCTAGACAAAATATGGTATAATAAAGAGAAATAGACTTTTGGAAAGTGAGAGAAAATGATTTCGAAGAGATTAGAAATGGTAGCTTCTTTTGTACCTCAAGGAGCCGTTTTACTGGACGTCGGGAGTGATCATGCTTATCTACCCATTGAATTGGTTGAAAAAGGTCACATCGATCGTGCCATTGCAGGAGAGGTTGTAGAAGGTCCCTATCAATCTGCAGTTACAAATGTTAAAAGTCATGGTTTAACTGAGAAAATTCAGGTTCGTTTAGCCAATGGTTTAGCAGCATTTGAAGAAAGTGATCTGGTATCTGTCATCACTATTGCTGGAATGGGTGGTCGCTTGATTGCTACAATATTAGAAGAAGGATTAGACAAACTTGCCACTGTTGAGCGTTTGATTCTTCAACCCAATAATCGAGAAGATGAGTTGCGTTCTTGGTTACAAGAGCATGGTTTTCAAATCATAGCAGAAAGTATTCTAAAAGAAGCTGGGAAATTCTACGAGATCATAGTTGCAGAAGCTGGTAAAATGAATCTATCAGCAACTGATGTCCGCTTTGGCCCCTTCTTGTCCAAAGAAGTCAGTCCAGTCTTCATCCAAAAATGGCAAAAAGAAGCTGCTAAGCTTGAGTTTGCCCTTAGTCAAATTCCAGAAAAAAATCAAGAAGAACGTCAGGTTCTGGCAGATAAAATTCAAGCCATTAAGGAGGTGCTCCATGAAAGCAAGTGAAGTGATTAAGCGTTATGAAACCTATTGCCCCCAAGAATTTTCTATGGAGGGTGATAGCCGTGGTTTGCAGATTGGTACCCTAGACAAAGAAATCAAAAAAGTCATGGTTGCTCTTGATATACGTGAAGATACAGTGACAGAAGCTATTGAGAAGGGTGTAGATTTGATTATCGTTAAGCACGCGCCTATCTTTCGTCCAATCAAGGACTTGGTAGCTAGCCACCCTCAAAATCAGATTTATATCGATCTCATCAAGCACGATATCGCTGTTTATGTCAGTCATACTAATATCGATATTGTTGAAAATGGTCTCAATGACTGGTTCTGCCAACTATTGGATATTAAGAATACAACTTTTCTACAGGAAACAGGTCCTGAACGTGGCATCGGGCGTATTGGAACTATTAGACCTCAAACCTTTAAGGAATTTGCAGATCATGTTAAGGAAGTCTTTGGTTTAGATAGCCTTCGTATGGTGTATTATCAAGAGAGTGATTTGCAAAAAACCATTTCAAGAGTAGCTATCTGTGGTGGCAGTGGGCAGTCTTTCTACTCTGATGCTTTAGCAAAAGGAGCAGATCTTTATATCACTGGTGATATTTATTATCATACTGCCCAAGATATGTTGTCAGATGGTTTGTTAGCTCTAGATCCGGGACACTATATCGAAGTGCTTTTTGTGGAAAGAATCGCAGTGCTCTTGAATGAATGGAAGGAAGAGAATGCTTGGTCGCTAGAAGTTGTCGCAAGTCAAGCTCCTACCAATCCATTCCATCATATCTAGTAAGAAGGTAAAATCAATGAAAAAAGTTGCCATTGTAGGTGCAGGAATTGTAGGGGCCACAGCTGCCTACTATCTTTCTAAGGAAGCTGATATCGAAGTAACTGTTTTTGATTTTGGACACGGCCAAGCAACCAAGGCCGCGGCAGGAATTATTAGTCCCTGGTTTTCTAAACGACGCAACAAGGCTTGGTATAAGATGGCGCGCCTAGGAGCTGATTTCTATGTAGATTTATTAGCTGACCTAGAAAAATCGGGTCAAAAAGTTGATTTTTACCAAGGTTCTGGTGTCTTTCTTCTTAAAAACGATGACTCTAAGCTAGAGGAGCTCTATCAACTGGCTCTGCAACGTAGAGATGAATCTCCCTTGATAGGGAAATTAGCCATTTTGGACCAAGCGACTGCTAGTAACTTATTTCCCGGTCTAGAGGGATTTGAACGTTTACTCTATGCTTCTGGTGGAGCTCGAGTAGATGGGCAACTCCTAGTGAGTCGTTTACTGGATGCCAGTCAGGTTAAGGTCGTAAAGAAAGAGGTTAGTCTAACTCCTTTATTATCAGGCTATCAGATAGACAATCAAATGTTTGATCAAGTAATTTTATCTACGGGAGCTTGGCTTGGACACATTTTGGAGCCTTTAGGCTATGAGGTAGATGTTCGTCCACAAAAGGGGCAGCTCCGAGATTATCAGGTGCCACAAGACATGGGAGCTTACCCTGTAGTTATGCCGGAAGGTGAGTGGGATTTGATACCATTTCCTGGAGGTAAGTTATCTCTAGGAGCTACCCATGAAAATGACATGGGATTTGATCTTACAGTCGATAAAAATTTGCTCCAAAAAATGGCTGAGGCAGCGAATCCATTTTATCCGAGTTTAAAGGATGCAGTTTTATCTGGTGAACGTGTGGGTATTCGTGCTTATACAAGTGACTTCTCTCCATTCTTTGGTCAAGTACCAGCCTTGTCAGGAGTTTATACAGCAAGTGGTCTAGGATCTTCAGGGTTAACGACTGGTCCTATTATCGGTTATCATCTAGCCCAAATGCTTCAGGGGAGAAGTGGAGTATTGGATCCAGCAGATTATCCGACTGAAAGATACATTAAAAAGAAACAATAGTAAACCTTTTACCTAGTTTTTACGATAGTCTTAGGATAGTAAATGACTTTCCCTATCAAAAATGGTAAAATGAAAAAAATAATCCAAGAATTGAGGAAATGAAATGCAAGAAAAAATTCTGGTAACAGGTGGAGCAGGTTTTATCGGAACTCACACCGTCATCGAACTGGTCCAAGCTGGACACCAAGTAGTTGTCGTGGACAATTTGGTAAATAGTAGCCGTAAAAGTCTTGAAGTAGTCGAAAGAATCACTGGGGTAGAAATTCCTTTCTACGAAGCAGATATTCGTGATACGGAAACTCTTCGTGATATTTTCAAACATGAAGAACCAACAGGTGTGATTCATTTTGCTGGTTTGAAGGCTGTAGGGGAATCTACACGTATCCCACTTGCCTACTATGATAACAATATCGCTGGAACTGTCAGTCTCTTGAAAGTTATGGAAGAGACAAACTGTAAGAATATCATCTTCAGTTCATCAGCAACTGTTTATGGAGATCCTCATACAGTCCCAATCCTAGAAGATTTCCCACTTTCAGCTACAAACCCATATGGTCGTACCAAGCTAATGCTGGAAGAAATCTTGACAGATATCTATAAAGCAGATTCAGAGTGGAACGTTGTTTTACTTCGTTACTTCAACCCAATCGGTGCACATAAGAGCGGTGATTTGGGTGAAAATCCAAACGGTATTCCAAATAACCTTCTTCCATATGTGACACAAGTTGCAGTTGGTAAGTTGGAACAAGTTCAGGTCTTTGGAGACGACTACGATACTGAAGATGGAACAGGTGTTCGTGACTATATCCACGTTGTTGACTTAGCCAAAGGACACGTTGCAGCACTTAAGAAACTTCAAAAGGGTTCAGGTCTAAATATTTACAACCTTGGTACAGGAAAAGGCTACTCAGTTCTTGAAATTATCCAAAATATGGAAAAAGCAGTCGGACGTCCTATTCCATACCGTATTGTTGAACGTCGCCCAGGTGATATTGCAGCTTGCTACTCAGATCCAGCAAAAGCTAAGGCAGAGCTCGGTTGGGAAGCAGAACTTGGTATTACAGAAATGTGTGAAGACGCATGGCGTTGGCAAAGCAAGCATCCAAATGGATTTGAAGACTAAGATGATGATTTCAATCATAGTCCCATGTTTAAACGAAGAGGAAGTACTTCCTCTTTTTTATCAAACTCTTGAAGCACTGATCCCAGATTTGGGAACAGAAATCGAATACATTTTTGTAGATGATGGTTCGACTGATAAGACTTTGGATGTTTTAAAGGTTTATCGAGAGAAAAATTCTGCAGTACATTATATCTCTTTCTCGCGTAATTTTGGGAAGGAAGCGGCCATATATGCAGGTTTACAACAAGCAACAGGAGATTTGGTGGTGGTTATGGATGCAGACCTTCAGGATCCACCAAGCCTCTTACTTGAGATGAAGGAACTACTAGATCAGAATCCGTATTTGGACTGTGTGGGAACTCGGAGAACTAGTCGAGAGGGTGAACCCTTTTTACGTAGTTTCTGCGCTGATCTTTTTTATCGTTTTATGCAAAAAATTAGCCCAGTAGCTCTTCCATCGGGTGTTCGTGATTTTCGGATGATGAGAAGATCAGTTGTGGATGCAGTGTTAGAATTGACAGAATACAATCGCTTTTCCAAAGGCCTCTTTGCCTGGGTTGGTTTCCGTACTCACTATCTAGAGTATCCTAATGTTGAAAGGCAGGCAGGTAAGACAAGTTGGAGTTTTAGACAACTCTTTTTCTACTCTATTGAAGGGATTGTGAATTTTTCAGATTTTCCTTTGATATTAGCTTTTGTTGCTGGTCTTTCGTCGTGTTTTCTGGCTTTAGTGATGACCTTGTTTGTAGTTGTCCGTACTCTCGTACTGGGCAATCCAACTTCTGGTTGGACTTCTCTGATGGCTGTCATTCTATTTCTTGGTGGTGTCCAATTATTGACGATTGGGATTCTCGGAAAATATATCAGTAAAATTTATATGGAAACGAAAAAAAGACCCCTCTATCTGATAAAAGAACAGAGTGAGTCATGATAAGATTTACTAAAAATAAGTCCTTCAAAAGACTATAATTTTCTGGAAAAATATGCTAAACTAGAGGAAGTGGGATTTGGAAATTGAATCACCACTGATGACAAATTAATCTTTGATGAGCGCGCGAGTGGGACACTGTTTCACAGCTTCCAGTAGCTCTTCACTAGCTGGGACGTCTCTCTCTAGTAGATTAGGATCATCATAGAAACGCACAATACCATTATCATGGTAATCAAATAAATCAGAATAGGTTTGGCATAGCCCACAGGCAATGCATCGTTCAGGTATAAGTGTGATTTTCATATTTATATTGTAATAAGAAATTAGAAAAAAAACAAGGAGTAAGGTATGGAAAAGGAACCATGGCAAGAAGATATTTACGATATCGAGGAAAGTCGTTCGGAACGCAGAAGCAGAGGAAATAAGGAATCAGGAGTAGGAGCTAATCGTATTTTAACGATTTTGGCTTGTATTTTCTTTGTTATCGTTGTCGGTATGATTGCCATTCTAATCTACCTGTCATCAGGTGGAAGTGATCGTACGGCAGCCTTGAAAGATTTCCATGATTCTTCTGCGCCTAAGGTAGAGGAAGTTTCTTCAACATCATCAAGTAGTTCAGTTGAAGCATCAAGTTCTGAAGCAGAATCAACTTCTTCAAGTAGTTCAGAGGAACACACAAATGCTGAGGGAACCATTACTGTCCTTGCAGGTGAAGGTGAGGCAGCTATTGCAGCTAGAGCAGGCATTTCTATTGCCCAGCTTGAAGCCTTGAACCCTGGTCATATGTCTTCAGGAACTTGGTTTGCAAATCCTGGTGATGTCCTTAAGACAAGATAGGAGTTAGAATGAAAACAATTCAGATCGCTATTGATGGTCCAGCTTCAAGTGGTAAGAGTACAGTAGCAAAGATTATCGCTAAGGACTTTGGCTATACTTATCTGGATACAGGTGCCATGTATCGTGCTGCGACTTACATTGCTTTAAACAACCAAGTAAGTCCAGAAGAGTCATCTCGACTTCTTGAATTATTGGAACAATACCCGATTAGTTTTGGTCGTGCCGAAACAGGAGAACAGCTTGTTTTTGTTGGAGACGTTGATGTTACCAATCCAATCCGAGAAAATGAAGTAACTAATGCTGTATCAGCTTTTGCAGCTATTCCAGCTATTCGTGAAAAATTGGTAGCCCTCCAGCAAGAAATTGCCCAACAAGGCGGAATCGTCATGGATGGTCGAGATATTGGTACAGTGGTCTTGCCTAAGGCTGAATTGAAGATTTTTCTTGTTGCTTCAGTGGATGAGCGTGCAGAACGACGTTATAAGGAAAATCTTTCAAAGGGGATCGAAACAGATTTGGAAACTTTGAAAGAAGAGATTGCTGCGCGTGATTATAAAGATAGTCATCGTGAAACTTCTCCTCTTAAGCAGGCAGATGATGCAATCTATCTGGATACGACAGGACTAAGTATTTTAGAAGTTGTCGAAAAAATTAAATCAGAAGCAGTCAAACATTTTTAATTTGAAATTTTAACCGATTGACCACGATAGTGGTGAGTCGGTTTTTTAGCAATTTGTCAAATTTTTAATTTTAAGGTATAATAGTCTTTGTTAACGAAAATTTGACAATCAAACCATCATGAAAATAGAAGGAGATAAAATGAACAATCTACCAAATTGCCCAAAATGTAATTCAGAATATGTCTATGAAGACGGAGCCTTGCTAGTCTGCCCAGAGTGTGCTTATGAATGGAATCCTGCTGAGCAAGTAGAGGTTGAAGAAGGCCTTGTTGCTATCGACGCTAATGGAAATAAATTGGCTGACGGTGATACAGTAACCTTGATCAAAGACCTTAAGGTAAAAGGTGCTCCAAAAGACCTTAAGCAAGGAACTCGTGTGAAAAACATCCGTATTGTTGAGGGTGACCACAACATCGATTGTAAGATTGATGGTTTTGGTGCTATGAAATTGAAATCAGAATTTGTTAAAAAGATTTAATCATGACTACTTGGAATAAATTTATTTTTTTCAGTCGGACTCTCTTGTTTTTCGCAGCATTTACAGGGGTCTATCTGGAAATTACCAAACGTGGTGGTTTAGGGATGTTGCTTTACTATACAGTCCTTTCCAACCTTTTGGTTGTCATCTTTACAGGTTATCTTTTGTTAAAGATGCGTAGTGGCGGCGATAGTTGGCAAAGTCCTGCTATTCTACGTCTCAAAGGTGGTGTCACTATGAGTATCATGATTACTTGTGTCATCTATCATTTCATGCTAGCTCCCTTGACGACAGATTTTTACCGTTTGGAAAATTTCCTTTGTCATTATATCGTACCTCTCTGGTTTTTAGCAGATACAATTATTTTTGATAAGAGTCGTCAATATAAGTGGTTTGATCCCATGCTTTGGACCAGCCTTCCTTTGTTTTATATGATTTTTGCCATCTTAAACGGTTTTGTTCTAAAGATGGATGTCCCTAACGCTAAGGATAGTCCCTTCCCTTATTTCTTTTTGAATGCTACCAAACATGGTTGGGGCTTTGTCTTTAGATGGGCAGCTACTATCTTTGTTGCCTATATGGTTTCAGGATATCTGTTTTATCTTGTTAAAAACATTAAAAAATCTAAGAAATAAGAGTACCTTATATGGGTACTTTTTTGATGATTGAGATAATTGTACCCAGACAAATCGATTTTTTTTATCTTGTACTTGAGTCATTTCTACCTTAAAATAAAATTGTAGCTACCAATACAACTATTGAGGAAGAGAAAATGACTGAAAATCGTTATGAATTAAATAAAAATTTGGCACAGATGCTTAAAGGTGGCGTCATCATGGATGTTCAAAATCCTGAGCAAGCAAGAATTGCAGAGGCTGCAGGTGCGGCAGCTGTTATGGCCTTGGAGCGAATCCCAGCTGATATTCGTGCAGCTGGTGGTGTCTCTCGTATGAGCGATCCAAAGATGATCAAGGAAATCCAAGACGCAGTCAGCATTCCAGTTATGGCCAAGGTTCGAATTGGACATTTTGTTGAAGCACAGATTTTAGAATCCATCGAGATTGACTATATCGATGAGAGTGAGGTGCTATCTCCAGCTGACGATCGTTTCCATGTGGATAAGAAAGAATTCCAAGTTCCTTTTGTTTGCGGTGCTAAAGATCTAGGAGAAGCCTTGCGTCGTATCGCTGAAGGAGCATCGATGATTCGTACAAAAGGGGAACCTGGAACAGGAGACATCGTTCAGGCAGTCCGCCATATGCGTATGATGAATCAAGAAATTCGTCGCATTCAAAATCTCCGTGAAGATGAACTCTATGTCGCGGCAAAAGAACTCCAAGTACCTGTAGAATTAGTTCAATACGTGCACGAACATGGAAAACTACCAGTCGTGAACTTCGCAGCAGGTGGTGTAGCAACACCTGCCGATGCTGCTCTTATGATGCAGCTAGGTGCAGAAGGTGTCTTTGTTGGTTCAGGGATTTTCAAATCAGGTGATCCTGTTAAACGTGCAGCAGCAATTGTCAAGGCAGTTACCAATTATCAAAATCCTCAAATTTTAGCTCAAATCTCTGAAGACTTGGGAGAAGCTATGGTTGGTATCAATGAGAATGAAATCCAAATTCTCATGGCTGAGCGAGGAAAATAGATGAAAATTGGAATATTGGCCTTGCAAGGCGCCTTTGTAGAGCATGAGAAAGTCCTTGCCAAACTAGGAGTTGAAAGTGTTGAACTGCGAAATCTAGAAGACTTTCAGCAACATCGAGGTGAGCTGTCAGGTTTGATTTTACCTGGAGGTGAGTCGACAGCTATGGGAAAACTCCTACGTGACCAGCAGATGCTACTTCCTCTAAGAGAGGCTATTCTCAATGGTTTACCAGTCTTTGGGACTTGTGCTGGTTTGATTTTGCTAGCGAAACAGATTACCTCTCAGGAAGAGACTCATCTGGCTACCATGGACATAGTAGTGGAGCGCAATGCCTATGGACGTCAGCTAGGAAGCTTTTATACAGAAGCAGACTGCAAGGGTGTTGGCAAGATTCCCATGACCTTTATCCGTGGACCTATTATTAGTGAAGTTGGTAAGGGTGTTGATGTTCTAGCGATTGTGAACAATCAAATCGTAGCGGCACAAGAAAAGAATATGCTGGTAACCTCCTTTCATCCGGAATTGACAAATGATTTTCGCTTGCATCAATATTTTATCAATATGTGTAAATAAAAATAGGTCGGGATTTTCCCGGCCTATTTTTACATGTAATAAACAATGGCGATGTATTGGAGAGCTGAAGCTGCCAGAATGAAGAGATGCCAGATCATGTGGAAGTAAGGTTTCTTCTTAGCATAAAAACCAGCACCAACTGTATAGCAAAGCCCACCTGATACCATAAGAGTCCAAAAGATTGGATTTGTTTGACTGATGATTGCTGGTAGGATAGCCACAACTAGCCAACCCATGATGAGGTAGAGTATCAGACTAAATTTTTCATTGACTTTTTTGGCAAATATTTTATAAAGAATACCAAAAATAGTTGTTCCCCACTGAATGGCGATAATCAGATAACCAAACCAGTTATTCATCAAGGTCAAAACGACAGGAGTATAAGAGCCAGCAATCGCAACATAAATCATGGAATGGTCGATGATACGAAGCACGTATTTATGAGTGGAACCATAAGCCATAGAATGATAAATAGTCGATGAAAGAAACATGAGAAAGAGACTGATGACGAAGATGGACACACCGACAGACGATAAAAATCCATGAGCTTCATAACTATAAGTCGATGAGATAGGGAGCAAAATCAGCATGATAAGTGCCCCTACAGCATGGGTGACACTGTTTGCTATTTCTTCTCCAAAACTAAGGCGCTTGCTAAGTTTAAAACTAGTATTCATTTCTTTCCTCCTCTTCATTTTCTGTATAGACTAGTGCTAGTGTTTGATGATAAAGTTTGACCGTTTGACAGCTTGCTTGAATGATTGGATTAGCTGGGTCTAGGTCTTCATTCATATAGTCCACAAAAGCATTGTAAAGTTCTTGTGAGTTAGTCTCTGTGTGTAGGGTGTTTAGGGTTTGAGCAATTTCCTGGATTGAAAAAACAGACTTGAGTGTTGTGATAGCAATCAATCGGGCAATTTGTTTGCGTTGGTATTTTTTCTTTTCAGGTTTACTGATATAGCCATGCTTCACATAGTTGTTCACCATTGATGCAGTTAAACCTTTCTCTTTAGCAAGAGAAATAGGGGAACAAACTTTATTCACATAAAGTAGGACCTGATCCAAATAGAGATCAATGTTTGGAATTTCGTCCCATTCTGGGTAGGAAAAAGTAGTTTTCATTTCCAACTCCTGTTTATCTAGTTTTAATAACTAGATTATAAAATAATAGAAATCAAAAGTCAAGTTTTAACTGCTTGTAGAAAGCCTTAAATTATGCTATGATGAGAGAAACTAGTCAGAAAAGAGGAGATAAGATGGAAATTCGTTTAGCCTTTCCAAACGAAGTAGATGCAATTATGCAAGTGATTGAGGAAGCTAAAAAATGCTTGGCGGAAGCTGGTAGCACTCAGTGGCAAAATGGTTATCCAAATACTGATACGATTATCGAAGATATTATCTCAGGTCAGGCTTATGTAGCCCTGGAAGAAGGAGAGCTCTTAGCTTATGCAGCAGTAACCAAGAGTCCAGAAAAAGCTTATGAAGCCATTTATGATGGAAGCTGGGAAGGAAGAGAACCAGAATACCTTGTATTTCACCGGATTGCGGTTTCTAGAGATGTCCAAGGACAAGGTGTTGCCCAGACCTTCTTGGAAGGCTTGATTGAAGGCTTTGATTACCTAGATTTTCGTTCAGATACACATGCTAAAAACAAGGCCATGCAGCATATCTTTGAAAAACTTGGCTTTAAACAGGTCGGTAAAGTTCCAGTAGATGGGGAACGTTTGGCCTATCAAAAATTAAAATCAAATGCCTAAGCAGTATGCAAAGATGCTGTACAAGTCTCCGATCGGGATCTTATATTTGGTAGCAGATGATCGCTATCTGTTTGGAATATGGGTTGAAGCACAGAGCCATTTTGAGCGAGGTTTGTCGGTGTGTAATCTAGTTGAGGTGAAAAGTCATCCCATTTTAAATCAGATTACTAGCTATTTAGATGCTTATTTTAAAGGACAAAATCAAAATTTGTCTCAGTTACCTTTGGCTCCTGTTGGTAGTGACTTTGAAAAAAGAGTCTGGAACTACTTGCGTGGAATTCCTTTTGGTCAGACTGTTACTTATGGACAAATAGCTAAGGATTTGCAGATAGCTTCGGCTCAGGCAATCGGAGGAGCAGTAGGACGTAATCCTTGGTCAATCCTAGTACCTTGTCATCGCGTACTAGGTGCTGGTAATCGTCTAACAGGCTATGCTTCAGGAATTGACAAGAAGGCTTGGCTCTTAAAGCATGAAGGTGCAGCATTTCAAGAGAATAAAGAACAGAAAGAAAAGAAAATGTTAGAATTTATCGAATACCCAAAATGTACAACTTGTAAAAAAGCCAAAAAGGAGTTAGATCAACTTGGACTAGAATATAAAGATGTTCATATCGTAGAAGAGACTCCGAGTGAAAAGGTTATTTTAAACTGGCTCGAAACTTCTGGATTTGAGTTGAAGCAATTTTTCAATACCAGTGGAATTAAATACCGTGAACTGGGCTTAAAAGATAAGGTTGGGACTTTATCCAATAAAGAAGCAGCCAAACTCTTGGCCAGTGATGGTATGTTATTAAAACGTCCAATATTAGTGGAGAATGGTGTTGTTAAACAAATTGGCTATCGTAAAACCTACGACAACTTGGATTTGAAATAGTTTTTTTCTATCTCCTTGATAGGTAAAATATATAACCTCACACTTTTAAAGTATGATAAACTAGTAGGTAGACAAAGTCTCTTCTGCTCGTAGCAAATATTTTAAATCTAGGCAGAAGTATGATAGAATGATTCATTATCAGGAGAGGATGTTTCTATGAATGTTACAACACTTTTAGCATCAGATTGGTACCAAAACTTGATGCAGTATATTCCAGACGGCAAACTGTTTAGTTTTCGTTCTGTCTTTGATGGGATTCCAAGAATTGTACAACAATTGCCAACAACATTGATGTTGACAGTATTTGGTGCTTTTTTTGGTATAATATTGGCCTTGGTTTTTGCTATTGTAAAAATTAATCGCGTTAGAATTCTTTATCCATTACAAGCATTCTTTGTTAGTTTCTTAAAAGGGACACCAATCCTAGTGCAGTTGATGTTGACTTACTATGGAATTCCTCTAGCATTAAAAGCGTTGAATCAACAATGGGGAACTGCTTTTAATATCAATGCGATTCCAGCTGCAGCTTTTGCCATTGTAGCTTTTGCTTTTAACGAAGCAGCTTACGCTAGTGAAACTATCCGTGCAGCTATTCTTTCTGTTAATCCTGGAGAGATTGAAGCCGCTCGTAGTCTTGGAATGACACGTGCACAAGTTTACCGTCGTGTGATTATTCCAAATGCAGCGGTAGTAGCGACTCCAACCTTGATTAACTCCCTAATCGGTTTGACTAAGGGGACTTCCCTAGCCTTTAGTGCGGGTGTTGTAGAAGTCTTCGCCCAAGCTCAGATTTTGGGTGGTGCCGACTATCGTTACTTCGAACGTTTCATCTCAGTTGCCCTTGTATACTGGGTGGTAAATATCGCTATTGAAAATCTTGGCCGCTTTATTGAGAAAAAAATGGCAATCGAAGCACCAGATAATGCGAAAACAGATGTGAAAGGAGACCTTCGCTAATGATTAAGATTTCAAATTTAAGCAAATCCTTTTCTGGTCAAACCGTCTTGGATCATCTGAATTTAGATATTCAAAAAGGGGAAGTAGTAGCTTTGATTGGTTCCTCAGGAGCGGGGAAGTCAACCTTTCTTCGTAGCCTAAATTATCTGGAAACTCCTGATAGTGGAAGTATTCAGATTGATGATTTCAAAGTTGACTTTTCTCAAATTACTCAAGATGAAATCTTGACTCTTCGTCGTAAGTTGTCCATGGTGTTCCAACAGTTCAATTTGTTTGAGCGTAGAACAGCCTTAGACAATGTCAAGGAAGGTTTGGTAGTTGTTAAAAAACTTTCCGACCAAGAAGCAACTAAGATTGCCAAAGAAGAGTTGGCTAAGGTTGGTCTTTCAGATCGTCAACAGCACTATCCTCGCCACTTATCAGGTGGACAAAAACAACGGGTAGCTTTGGCGCGTGCTTTAGCCATGAAGCCAGCAATCTTGCTCTTGGATGAACCTACTTCAGCACTTGATCCAGAATTGGTTGGTGAGGTAGAAAGATCTATCGCTAATGCAGCTAAATCAGGTCAAACCATGATTTTAGTCAGTCACGATATGTCCTTTGTTTCTCAAGTAGCTGATAAGGTTTTGTTCTTGGATAAAGGAAAGATTATTGAGTCTGGAACACCAGATGAGATTATCAATCATCCTAAAGAAGAACGAACAAAAGAATTCTTTGCTAGTTACAAACGAACCTATATTTGATATAATAGAAGATAAGAAAGACTCGGTTGGCTAGGCTAACTGGGTTTGCTCTTTAAAATTAATAGAAAAGAGAGAGAGCATGCTAGTTCAGCTATTTGCTTTGTATTTAGAGAGTTTAGTGTTGACAATTCTACTGGTCTTGATTATTTTAGGACTCTGGATTGGACTTAGAGCTCTGTCTGGGGTTGACAAAACTGCTAAAGCACGTCAAGCCCATCTCTACGATATGATTATGATTGGAATTTTAACAATTCCAGTATTGTCATTTGCAACCATGAGCATTTTGTTGGTTCTCAAGGCTTAATAGTTGTAAAATGGGATTTAATCCGTTAGAATAAAAATAGTTACAACAAGAAAGAAGGAAAGTGAATGTACGATACGATTATTATCGGTGCAGGGCCTGCTGGGATGACTGCAGCCTTGTACGCAGCACGTAGCAATTTGAAAGTTGCTTTGATTGAAGGTGGACTTCCTGGTGGTCAGATGAATAATACTTCTGACATTGAAAACTATCCAGGTTATGCTAATATCAGTGGTCCTGAATTAGCTGAAAAGATGTTTGAACCTCTTGAAAATCTAGGTGTTGAGCATCTCTATGGCTTCGTTGAAAATGTTGAGGATCATGGCGAATTCAAAAAAGTCGTAACAGACGACCAAGTTTATGAAACTCGCACAGTTATCGTAGCGACTGGTTCTAAACACCGTCTCTTGGGGGTTCCAGGAGAAGAAGAACTCAATAGTCGTGGAGTTTCTTACTGTGCAGTTTGTGATGGAGCCTTTTTCCGCGACCAGGATTTGTTGGTCGTAGGTGGAGGTGACTCAGCAGTTGAAGAAGCAATCTTCTTAACACGATTTGCTAAGTCTGTAACCATCGTTCACCGTCGAGATGAACTACGTGCCCAAAAGGTCTTACAAGATCGTGCTTTTTCCAATGAAAAAATCAACTTCATTTGGGATTCGGTTGTCAAAGAAATCAAGGGTGAAAACCGTGTTGAGTCGGTTGCCATTGAAAATGTTAAAACAGGACAAGTGACAGAACAAGCCTTTGGTGGTGTTTTCATCTATGTTGGATTGGACCCTGTTAGTGACTTCGTCCAAGAGTTGCAGATTCGAGACCAGGCAGGTTGGATTGTGACAGACGACCACATGAAAACAAGCGTTGCAGGGGTCTTTGCAGTTGGGGATGTTCGTCAAAAAGACCTTCGACAAGTTACAACAGCTGTTGGAGATGGCGCTATTGCAGGTCAAGAAGCTTATAAATATATTACTGAACATAGTTAAAAAGGCGGTGGGACAGAAATCGATAGACAAAGTCTGGATTTCGTAGTCCCAGCCCGCGAGTATGATTAGAGCTTTTTGGAGTTTAAAAGACGAACAAAAAGTTCAATCAGCTACCGC
>NZ_KV804182.1:0-9992 GCF_001811305.1 Streptococcus sp. HMSC056C01 | reverse complement strand
AAAAAGTGAGGTCGGGATCTTTTGTCCCAACCTCACTTTTTATTAGAGTCGATTTCGGAATACTTCGTACATGAGAATAGCAGCAGCGACACTGGCATTGAGGCTCTGTACGTGACCATTCATAGGTATGGTGATCATCTCGTCAACTTGTTTCTTGATGTTGCTTGAAATACCTTTGCCTTCATTTCCGATGATGAGAGCAATCTTTCCTTTGGTATTCCATTTGTTGCAAGGAGTTCCGTTCATATCAGTACCGAATGTCCAGAAGCCTTCATCCTTGAGTTTGTCCAAGGTTTGGCTGAGATTGGTCACGCGAGCGATAGGAACGTGTTCAATCGCACCTGTTGCTGTTTTTGCTACGACAGGAGTAACACCGACAGCTCGATGTTTGGGAATAATGACACCTGAAACATTAGTTGCATCCGCTGTTCTTAAGATAGAACCGAGATTATGTGGGTCCGTTAAACCATCAAGGATTAGTAGTAGTGGGTTTTCTTCCTGGCGTGTCTTAGCAAGAATCTGCTCAAGTTCAGTATAGGCAAATTCAGAAACGCGCAAGACAAAACCTTGGTGAACAGCTCCTTCAGTCATCTCAGAAAGTGATTTTTTGGAAGTCCAAGAAATGGATACTTTCTTTTCAGTAGCCAATTCCTTAACTTTTTCCACATTCTTTCCTCGTAAATCTTCCTGAAGGTAGAGTTTGTTTCCAGTATTTGCTAAAAGAGCTTCTGTGACGGCATGAACGCCATAGACAATATCGTTTGTTTTCATATCTTCATTATAACACAAAATCCCGTCTTGCAACGGGATTTTCTTTATTCAAGAATGAGCAGGCCATCTTTAACTTCAAATGGGTCTTTTTCATTGATACGATCGTAGAACATAATGCCATTTAAGTGGTCAATTTCGTGTTGAACTACAATAGAGTTATAGCCCTTAAGTTTGATGCGGTGTTTTTCTCCATCCTTATCAAAATAGTCGACAGTTACTCGAGCGTGGCGGATAACATAACCTGGAACAGCACGGTCAACAGATAAGCAACCTTCCCCTTCGCCTAGAGCAGCATCTTGGACTGAATGTGAGACGATTTTAGGATTGTACATCACAGCTTGTAAGTCATAGGCTTCCTGAGGTGTTTCGCCATCCTCAGTGATATTTGGTACCAGTACGGCGATGATGCGTTTTGAGATATCCAGCTGTGGTGCAGCAAGCCCAACACCTCCACGTAGACCTAATTTTTCAGCCATAACAGGATCTTGAGAGTGTTTCAAAAATTGCATCATTTTTTCTCCAAGAATGATATCTTGGTCGCTCAAGGGGAAAGAGACCTCTTCGGCAACGGCACGAAGAGTAGGGTTCCCTTCGCGGATAATATCTTTCATATCGATTAAATGAGCAGCTTTGGTAATTCGTTCTATAGCAGACATATTCTTTCCTTTCCTTCTATTACAATTACATGATAACACAAAACAGATGAGAAAGAAAGTCACAGAAGTTGCTAAAAAATAATATAATAAAAGGAAATACCTATTTGTCTGTGGTATAATAGAATGAGAAATATGACTTTAAAATTATGGGAGAAAAGTTATGGAACAACGTAGTAGTAGAAGAAAAAGTGGTCCCGTTTTACAAGCTATTAGACATTCTGTTCGATTTTTCAGGAACTATAAGCAGTGGAATAATCGCACTTTTATTGTGGTCTTGTTAGCTTCGGTAGCTGTCTCGATGATGCTTACTTTATTAGTGGAAGGAGCTCGAGGGATTTCTTTAAGCAGTAGTGATACAAGTTCCACACACCAACAGTCAAGTTCTCAGGCAAAGAATGCAGAGACGGAACAAGAAACGAGTGCGCGTATCATGGCAAATGGTGATTTGCTCTATCATGACATTATCTACATTTCAGCCAAAAAATCAGACGGTACCTATGATTTCCATGAAAATTTTGAATATGTGAAACCTTGGCTTAAGCAAGCAGACTTAGTTCTTGGTGATTTCGAAGGAACCGTAAATAAAGACCACTATCTTGCAGGTTATCCTTTGTTTAATGCGCCTGGTGAAGTCATGGATGCTATAAAAGATGCGGGCTATCAAGTGCTAGACTTGGCTCATAATCATATCTTGGATTCTCAGATTGAGGGAGTGGTTTCAACTGCAGATGCTATTGAAAAGGCAGGAATGACACCGGTCGGGGTCTATACCCATGAATCACGAGATAAGGCTCCTTTAGTTATCAAGGAAGTTAATGGTATTAAAGTTGCTATTTTAGCTTATTCCTATGGCTTTAACGGCATTGAACAAAGCATTTCACAAGAGGATTATAATCGTTATCTTTCAGACTTAGACGAAGATAAAATGAAGGCTGAAATTGAACGAGCAGAGAAGGAGGCAGATATTACAATTATCATGCCTCAGATGGGAGTTGAGTATCAAATTGAGCCGACTGAGGAGCAAAAGAAACTTTACCATAAAATGATTGATTGGGGAGCTGATATTATCTTTGGGGGGCATCCTCACGTTGTTGAACCGGCTGAAACTGTTGAAAAAGACGGTGATAAAAAGCTTATCATCTACTCTATGGGTAATTTTATCTCAAATCAACGAATTGAAACCATGCAGGATGTTGAAAATGCCAAGTGGACGGAACGTGGCGTACTTATGGATGTGACCATTAAGAAAAAGTCCGGTAAAACAACTATCGAGACGGCCCAAGCTCATCCAAGCTGGGTGAGTCGTACTCCAAAAGGAGGTTATTCTCCAGAAGGCTACCCACTCTATCTTTACCAAACCTATATCTTGGAAGATTTTATAGAGGGCGGGAAATACCGTAGTCAGTTAGACGAGGCCACAAAGCAAAGGATTGATATAGCCTATAAAGAAATGAACGAGCATGTAGGTTTGAAGTGGTAGTGACTTGGACCACAAGGAGACACAATGGAAATTAAGATAATAGCGACAGATATGGACGGTACTTTGTTGGATCCTCAAGGACAACTGGACCTACCTCGACTAGAGAAAATTTTAGATCAGTTAGATCAACGTGGCGTTCGTTTTGTCATTGCAACTGGAAATGAAGTTCATCGAATGCGACAATTACTGGGACATTTAGCAGATAGAGTAGTTCTCGTGGTTGCTAATGGCGCTCGTATATTCGAAAATGATCAATTGATTCAAGCTCAGACTTGGGACGATGCTATGGTTGATAGGGCTTTGGGCCATTTTAAAGGCAGAGAGTGTCAGGATCAGTTTGTCGTAACTGCTATGAATGGCGGTTTTGTCAAGGAAGGAACTGTCTTTACAGAACTTGATAAATTTATGACTTTGGAGATGATAGAGAAATTCTATCAACGAATGCACTTTGTTGATGAATTTGATTCCAGTCTCTTTGGTGGTGTTCTCAAGATGAGTATGGTTGTTGGTGAAGAACGATCAGAATCCGTTTTGCAAGAAATCAATGAATTATTTGATGGTCAGGTTCGAGCTGTTTCTAGTGGCTACGGCTGTATCGATATCTTACAAGATGGGATTCATAAGGCATGGGGCTTAGAGGAGTTGCTCAAACGTTGGGACTTGAAACCTGAACAAATTATGGCCTTTGGTGATAGTGAAAATGACATTGAAATGTTAGAGTTGGCAGGAATTTCATATGCCATGGAAAATGCAGAGGAGACTGTCAAAGAAGTAGCCACCAAAATAGCGCCAGCCAACAGTCAGGCGGGTGTTTACCAAGTTTTAGAAAACTGGCTAGAAGAAGGAGAATAACTTGGCAGTACAACTATTAGAAAATTGGCTCTTAAAAGAGCAAGAGAAAATTCAAACCAAGTATCGTGAACTTAATCAAATCTCGGTGATTGAACCAGATATCATTTTTATCGGGGATTCCATTATTGAATATTATCCCTTGCAAGAATTATTGGGAACGTCAAAAAACATTGTGAACCGAGGGATTCGAGGCTACCAGACTGGACTTTTACGAGAAAATCTTGATGCTCATCTCTATGGCGATGCGGTGGATCAAATTGTACTTTTGATTGGGACAAATGATATCGGCAAAGATGTTCCAATGAATGAAGCGCTAAACAATCTTGAAAGCGTGATTCAAAGTATTTCTCGCGACTATCCACTGTCACAGATAAAGCTAGTTTCCATTTTGCCAGTCAATGAGAGTACGAACTTCAAACAGACAGTTTATATTCGTACCAATGAGAAAATCAAGGCCTGGAACCAAGCCTATCAAGACCTTGCCTCTGCCTATATGCAGGTTGAATACGTATCTGTTTTTGAGAACTTACTCGATCAGGAAGGGCAACTTAAGGCAGACTACACAACAGATGGCCTTCATCTCAGTGTCGCTGGTTATCAAGCTTTATCAAGTACTCTAAAAAAATATATTTTATAGGTTCAGTATAGATGAACTATCTATTTCATAATCAGTAATTTTACTAAAAAAAATTTACTCTAAACATTTAAAATGAATAAAAAAATATTCAATTAAAAAGTTTAGAGTTTTTTATATAGAAAATACTTTTGGATGAAATTAATCTTTAGACATAAAAGTTTTAACAATAAGATTAATAAAAAAAAACACACATAAAAGACACTATTTTTAAATGTATTAATTATCGTAAAAATGAATAATAATTATAAAAATAGGGGAAGAATTTAATTTCCTTTTTCTTGATTTAAAAGGTTCGAATATGGTATACTGTTAGCGTTACTTGTAATGTGGGGAAGTACATTTTCTTTTTTGGAAAAAGTCAATAATCTTACATATTATTAGTTAAAATGTTTAAAAAGGAGAACTTATCCCATGATAAGAAGAGAGCAACAACGATTTTCTTTAAGAAAATACAAAGTTGGTGTCGCATCAGTTTTCTTAGGAACGACCCTTAGCTTCATGATGGCTAATGGTGGTGCTGTAAATGCTGCTGAGATTGTAGCAAAGCAAACTGATGAGAATACTGAACTAGTCGACAATAACGACAAGGAAAAGTTGAAAGAGCCATCAACGGATGTGGCAACTTCAGCTAATTCTGAAACTTCAGAAGTTAAGTCAGAAACATCAACACCTGAAGTTAAGTCTGAAGTAGTAAAATCAGAACCAACTGAAGTAAAATCTGAAGAAACAAAAGCTGACAAAACTGAGGAAAAAACATCTGTTAGTCCTGAGGTAAAACCAGAGTCTTCTAAGCCAGTAGCAACAACTGCTTCAAAAGCAGAAGAAGTTGTAGTAGCTAAGTCTAAGGCAGAAGAAAAGACTGAAACTAAACAAGAGGAAAAATCTGAGCCTAAAGCAGAAGTTTCAGCTGTAGCTGAGGCAACTAGCATTGATACAACTGCTAGTGTAGCTAATGTTGCAGCAAAACCACTAGTAGATACAGAAACACTTGCTTTGGCAGCTGAGAACACTGTAAATGCCGGTGCTTTGGCTACAAATGGTGGTCGTCGCCGTAACCGTCGTGCTGCAACTGACCATAATGTAGCACCGATTGATGTTGTAACGACTTTAGCTGATAATGTTGCTGCCAATCCAGACATGACAGATCCTAACGGAGCATCTGTGCATTCTCAAACAATTCCAGCTGGTTACCAAGCTAAAGAAGGTGACTTCTATACTTTTGGTATCTGGAATTTGACAAAATTTAATGCCCGTTATAATACAAACTACTATGCGCGTGCTTATAAAACATTTGGCACTTCAACCGATACTACAGTTGAATTGATTGATAAAAATACGGGTAATGTAGTTGAAACACATACAGTCACTGCAACTAGCGGTGTTCAAAAATTCACTACAACCACTCCAAAATCTAATAATGAGTTGACACTGCAAGTGGATTACCAAGCAGGTGCTGGTCAAGGTCCTGGTAAAACAGACCAACCATTCATTCAAATGGGATTTGAAGTTGGATCAGCTGTTCAAGCTTTGGTAGCTGCTGGTCATACCTTGACTCCAGCTGAACAAGCTTATTATACGGCTGTTTATTCTGCACGTAACTCAAATGATATTTTGAATGCAGTTGAACCTGCTTATAATGGTCGTGAAGTTACAGACACTAACTTTAAGATTCCTGTAACTGTTGATAAGACAACATACTATAAAGTTGTTGATCAGGCAAATCCTACTTATAAGGAAACTGGTAAATCTGTTACAACTCAGGACTATAAAGAAAATGGAAATGAAACCAGTCTAGCAACATATACACTCAAAGCTATGGAGGGTCAAAACTTCACAGCTTCTGGGGAGCGTCAATTTACAAAGACTGAAGAACTTACAGATAAAATTACCAGAGAAACAGTTTATAAACTTTATCAAACAGCTGGTCAAGATACAACTTCTGGTTATGTGAGTCGTCCTTACACAGTTGGTACTAGATTTATGGATGCTGAACGTGCTGGGATTAAACGTATCAAGGAAATCGTTGATGAAGACGGATCTGTAGTGATTCGTGTTTACCTACTAGATCCAAAACAACAAAGCAAACGTTCAGATGGTACTTTGAACACTGACGGTTATATGCTTTTAGCAGAAACCAAACCAATCAAGCCGGGAAGAGTGAATACAGAGGATTTGGTCGTTAAAAAGACCCCTCTTCAAACCATTCCTTTTGCTGGACATCCAAATGGTGAACCTGTTAATTTTGATTTCCAAACAGCTGCAAATTATACACCGAAGAAGACTGTATTTGTTCCGTTCTTGGGAGACAATATTGGACACCTTTCACCAAATAGTCAATTAGATAGTGGTGCTTATAAGGGTATTGGTACCAACGTTGACTTGCTCAACTCCTTGACACCATACAAACAACCTATCTACTACTACGACAAGACAGAAACTATCAAGGTAAAACCAGAAGTTGAAAAACAATTGGAAGGTCGTGCCCTTGTAGATGATGAGTTTAGTTTCACTCTTAAGAAAGAAACAAGTTCAGCTAGCGAAGCATACTCTGAAACTGTAACTAATAAAAACGGTAAAGCAACTTTCACCGAATTGTCATTTGACCGAGTAGGAGTTTATAACTACAAGATCACTGAAACAAAAGGTTCTGATACCAACGTTGACTACGATGCAATGGCTGTCACAATGACAGTTACTGTAACTGAGAATTCTAAAGGTGACTTGGAAGCTACAGTTAAATACAGTTCAGAAGGTGGATTTAGCGCAAGTGCAGATGATAAGGTCTTCAACAACTATGTTGTAGCTCCAGTAAAGACTAAGTTTGACTTTAGCAAGAAATTGGATGGCCGTAAGTTGAAAGATGGCGAATTTACATTTGCCTTGAAAGATTCAACTGGTAAAACAATCCAAACGAAAACAAATAATGCAGCTGGTGTTATCTCATTTGACGATTTGACCTTTGACAACACTCAAGTTGGTACTCACAAGTATACAGTTGAAGAAGTTATCCCAACAAATAAAGTGTCAGGTTTACCAACTAAAGAAGAAGGTATGACTTATGACACAATGAAGGCTGAAGTAACGATCACTGTTACTAAGGAAGGTCATGTTCTTAAAGCAACAAACACACTTCCTGCAGATACAGAGTTCAACAATACCTTCACACCATCTCCTGTTAAAGTAAACCTTGAGTTTGATAAATCACTCTCAAATGGTAACTTGAATGCAGGTGACTTTAGCTTCACTTTGACTGGTGATAACAATGTTAATGAAACTGTAACTAATAAAGCTGACGGTAAGATTAACTTTAGCGAATTGTCATTTGACCAAGTAGGTGTCTACAACTACACAGTAAAAGAAGTTAAAGGCGATAAAGCTGATGTAGACTACGATGCAATGACTATCGCAGTTAAAGTAACAGTTACAAAAGATGAGAATACAGGTCTCTTGGTAGCTAATACTGAAATGACTTCAACAGGTGGTGAAGCAACTGGTACTGACGATAAAGTCTTTAACAACCACGTTGTGGCGCCTGTAACTGCCCAATTTGACTTCAGCAAAGCTCTTGCAGGCCGTAAACTCAAGGCTGGTGAATTTAGCTTTGTATTGAAAGACAAAGATGGCACTGTTATCCAAACAAAACAAAACGATGCCGCTGGTAACGTTAAATTTGACGCCTTGACATTTACGAATGCTCAAGTCGGTGATCATAACTACACTGTAGAAGAAGTTATTCCAGAAACAAAAGAAGCTGGTATGACTTATGACACTATGAAGGCTAATGTGACAGTTACTGTTACTAAATCAGGTCATGCCCTTACTGCTGTAGCAGCACTTCCAGCAGATAAAGAATTTAACAATACCTTCACACCAACTGCAACTCAAGCACAATTCAAATTTACTAAGAAACTAGAAGGTAAAGAACTGACGAAGGATGCCTTTACATTTGAATTGCTTGAAAATGGAAAAGTTCTCCAAACGAAGAAAAACGCGGCTGATGGAACTATCCAATTTGATGCGATTTCTTATGATGCAGAAGGTACTCATACCTATACTGTACGTGAAGTAGCTGGTACAGACACAAACATTGACTATGATTCAATGAATGCAGAAGTAAAAGTAACAGTTACGAAAGATGCTTCAACTGGCCTCTTGAATGCAGCAGTTACAATGCCGGATGATACTGAGTTTAATAACTATCATGTGGCTCCAGTCGTTGCAAGATTTGACTTTACTAAGAAATTAGCAGGTCGTGAACTTAAAGATGGCGAATTTAGCTTTGTTCTGAAAGATTCAACTGGTCAAACTCTTGAAACAGTAACAAATAAAGCTGACGGAACGGTAACATTCACTGAATTATCATTTGATAATACTAAAGTTGGAACTCATACCTATACAGTAGAAGAAGTTATCCCATCTACTAAAGAGCTTGGTATGACTTATGATACTATGAAAGCAACAGTCACAGTTGAAGTTGCTAAGAATGGTCACACCTTGACTACTGTAACAAACGTAACATCAACTGGCGGTGTCAATGCTGATGGAACTTCAACAGAAGGAACTGATGATAAAGAATTCAACAACAAGATCACTCCTCCTGAAACACCTGAATTCCAACCTGAAAAATTTGTTCTTAACAAAGAGAAATTTGACATTACAGGATCAAAACTTGTAGATGATGACGATGAGTTGGCTGATGAGTACACTGCTACAAATGCAAACCCATATGCAGATGGAACTTCAAACAACGAAGCAGAAAACATCAATACTAAGACGGTTGAACGTGGTGAAAAACTAGTTTACCAAGTATGGTTGGATACTAGAAACTTCACTGATAAAAACAACATCCAATCTGTTGGAATCTCTGATACCTATGATTCAGAAAAATTAACTGTAAATGCTGCTGATATTAAAGCATATGACAGTGAAACTGGGGATGACGTAACTGACAAGTTTGACATTAAGGTTGAAAATGGTGTCATTACAGCAACATCTAAGACTTCTGTAAACAAATCATTAGGTGATGCGGATAATACACAAGTTATTGATACAACTAAATTTGCATTTGGTCGCTACTATAAATTTGATATCCCAGCAACTGTTAAAGATGACGTTGCGGGTGGAGTGGATATTGAAAATAAAGCCAACCAAATCGTTCATGTTTATAATCCAGTAAGCAAATCTGTTGAAAAACCAGAAAAACCAACTCAAAAACGTGTGAACAGCGTTCCAGTTCCAGTGGAAATGAACTTCACGAAACGTTTGGAAGGTCGTGAACTTCAAGCGAACGAATTCGAATTCGTATTGAAGAAAGACGGTGTTGAAGTAGAACGCGTGAAGAATGACGTTGCTGGTAAGATTGTCTTCAAGACTCTTAAGTTCGGACGTGATGATCTTGGTAAGACTTACAACTACACTGTAGAAGAAACTCCTGGTACAGATGCAACCGTTACATACGACACAATGGTTGCGACTGTTAAAGTTGTGGTATCACACGATGGTAAAGCTAAAGCAATCGTAGCGAATGTAACAGATGCGGCTGATAAAGAGTTCAACAATACTGTAACTCCTCCAGAAGAACCTAAGTTCCAACCAG
>NZ_KV804181.1:160296-213065 GCF_001811305.1 Streptococcus sp. HMSC056C01 | reverse complement strand
ATGATGTCGTAGGTTCGAGTCCTACTGGCGGAGTATGTAGACGTTCCGAGGAACGTCTTTTTTTATCTTTCAGGGGTCATCTTGACCCTTTTTAATTTTGCTCTTTATTAATATTTAGTATCTTTTATAAGTTTGTTAGATTTGAGTTTTTTTAAGTAACTTTTATTCCTTTTAATAGGTCTTAAAAGATTTTCTAGGCATTCTATTTCTTTTATCAGCGATAGCTGATAAATAATGTTCAGAAATATTAGTAAAATCCATTTATTTCGGTTGTCCATTTTGTCTTAATAAGCCATTAGAATGTTCATTGAGCCCCCGTTGACCAGGACAATCTGGACCCGCAAAGAAAATATCAATGTCATGCGCATTGGAAATAGATTTCCAATTAGAAAATAATCAAAAGTTATAGACTTAAAAAGGTAGCTAGGGACTTGAGACAACCATTGATTAATAGAAGCCTCAATATCACTTGCTATCCGTCCATTGGTTTTCAGTGCGATGATGCTTTTGAGCAGCGTTCTACTAAGGAAATAACTGCACTTTTGTGTTTTTCTCCCACAGTTGTATCCCCTTCTAGATGACCGAATTCCGTCTTAAAATCAGGATAACTGTCTGCTCTCTCACGTAAATCTCTACGAAACGCTTGTTTTCCTTGTTTTTCGCTATGATCATTTGGTTTTATGGAGGTCCTCTTTCTTAAAAATACCGCGGTCTGCTAGTCGATAGAGAGTTCTCATAGAACAAGAAATCCTATCTGGATGAGCTCCCTTAATGATATCAAGGCTCCAGCTTAGATCTAAATGAGTTTGAATAAAGTTTTTTTCTGCTTGCGAAAGACTTGTTTTATTCCTGCGACAGCGATTCTTATTGACTTTATATCGCTTATAGTAATCATAAGCAGAGTGCCCCTCTTTCAGATAGTTGATGACATTGTAGATTGTCTGTTTTGATCTTCCTAGTGAGTTTGCAATATCTAAAACTTTTATGTTTTCTTGAAAGTAAGCCTTTATCATTACGAGTTCGTTTGTGGTAAGATGTAGATAGGTTATTTATGTTAGTTCCTATCAGACAAATGTGGTAGTTTATCTGAGCCTAACAAAGATGGCTTTTTCTGTCTAGCTTAATTTTACAAATTGGGATTATAAAGTATACTAGCATAATTCCTACAGTATTTTTTTCATTACAGAAATTTTAGATCTTTTTTGAAATGTAGGATTGTCCACCTGATTTGTTAATTTTTTTATCTGTTATTTATTTGAATATTCATTATAGTACATGATAGAAGTATCTTCCCTGGTTCTTCTATTTTTTTGTTATACTCATTTTATCAATAGAAATGGAGTTAAATAAAATGATTAAACAGATTTATGAACAATATCTTGATTTTTATGATGTTATTGAAAAGGAATATAGTAATTTAATAGATAATGATTTAGAATGGGAAATTTTTCATCTTCGATTTTTACTTTATTATCTTCTTCGTTATAATGTTGATGTTATTCATCCGTTGATTTCTTATCACTATCGAGCTTGCTACCGTTTGTACATTGAGCAACTATTGATTTCAAATGATTGTGTTGGGAGATAATTTATAAATTCCATATTTCCGAACGATTTCATAGTTTTTTCTTTTCAAAATATAAATTTACAATATTTTTTTAATATTAATTTTCTAGTTTTCTCTAGTTCCCTAATGTTTCTGGTCTTTGGTCTTGAAAAAATTGAGAATCTTTATTATAATAAATTGTAAGATATAATTGTAGGTGAGATTCCTGCCATGTATGTGAGAAAGGAAGAGCCTAAGGGCTCAGACAAGATTATGACTTCAGTTGTTGTTGTAGGTACCCAGTGGGGTGATGAAGGTAAAGGGAAGATTACAGACTTCCTTTCAGCTAATGCAGAAGTGATTGCGCGTTACCAAGGTGGTGATAATGCTGGTCACACAATTGTGATTGATGGAAAGAAATTTAAGTTGCACTTGATTCCTTCTGGAATTTTCTTCCCTGAAAAAATTTCTGTCATTGGGAATGGGATGGTTGTAAATCCTAAGTCACTTGTGAAAGAGTTGAGCTATCTTCATGATGAAGGTGTTACAACAGATAATCTACGTATTTCTGATCGTGCGCATGTTATTTTGCCGTACCACATCGAGTTAGACCGTCTGCAAGAAGAAGCTAAGGGTGAAAATAAGATTGGTACTACTATCAAGGGTATCGGACCAGCTTATATGGATAAGGCTGCTCGTGTTGGAATCCGTATTGCGGATCTTTTAGATAAAGATATTTTCCGTGAGCGATTAGAACGTAACCTTGCTGAGAAGAATCGTTTGTTTGAAAAATTGTACGATAGTAACCCTATTTCAATTGATGATATTTTTGAAGAATATTATGAGTATGGTCAACAAATTAAGCAATATGTCACAGATACTTCTGTTATTTTAAATGATGCGCTTGATAATGGCAAACGTGTCCTATTTGAAGGTGCCCAAGGTGTCATGCTAGATATTGACCAAGGTACTTATCCATTTGTTACGTCATCAAACCCTGTTGCTGGTGGTGTGACGATCGGTTCAGGTGTTGGTCCAAGCAAGATTGACAAGGTTGTAGGTGTATGTAAGGCCTATACAAGTCGTGTAGGAGATGGGCCTTTCCCAACTGAATTGTTTGATGAAGTGGGAGAACGCATTCGTGAAGTAGGTCATGAGTATGGTACGACAACAGGTCGTCCACGTCGTGTAGGTTGGTTTGACTCAGTTGTGATGCGTCATAGTCGCCGTGTTTCTGGAATTACGAATCTTTCTTTGAACTCTATCGATGTTTTGAGTGGTTTGGATACAGTTAAAATCTGTGTAGCTTATGATCTTGATGGTCAACGTATTGACTACTATCCAGCTAGTCTTGAACAATTGAAACGTTGTAAACCTATTTATGAAGAATTACCTGGTTGGTCAGAAGATATCACTGGAGTACGTACTTTGGAAGACCTTCCTGAAAATGCACGTAACTATGTTCGTCGTGTTAGCGAATTGGTTGGCGTTCGTATCTCTACTTTTTCAGTAGGTCCTGGTCGTGAACAAACAAATATTTTAGAAAGTGTTTGGTCATAAGAGATTTTTTAAGATTTGTTTAAGATAGTTCAGCTATACTATAGACAGTTACAAGAAGACCTCCTAACTTGTTGTAACAAATATCCTAAACTTTTCTTTTTCATAATAATCTCCCTTAACTCCACCAAATCAGGTGGAGTTTTTTGGCTCTATTTCAGGCTTTTGGGGACTATTCTAAAAATCATTTTTCGATATTTTTCGGTATTTTTCGGATTTTGGTCGGGGAATTGGCGGGGATTTTTTGAGGTTTTGGCGGGGACTTTTTAGCGAATATGACTAAGAAATAGGTCTGTTGTCGCTTCAGCAAGTTCGTCCTCTACTTGATTGTAACGATCGGTCATATAGACTTTTGTATGGCCCAGCGCCTGGCTTAATTGTTCAAGCGGAACCCCTGCAATAATACTTTGAGTTGTGAAGAAGTGGCGCATCATGTGAGGTGTTACATGCAATCCTGTTGCTTCATTCACTAGATTGAAGTTTCTATTTAGCTGGTTTGGATTGATGAGACCGCCTTTTTCATTCAGCGTGATATAATCTTTTTGTTGCTCCTTGATAATCCCTAACTTTCGCTTAATCTTAGAAGCTTCAGCTATCAGATAATAGATAAGGTCTGTTCCGACATCATCAAGGCAGACATAGCGCTCTGAATCCTTCGTTTTAAGCCCTCCTTTCCCTTCCAAGGTCTGGTTGCTTCGACTATCTCTAAGATGTAGTATAGCCCGTCCACTGTCGTTCTGAGTGACGTCCATTGGGCGCAATCCAAAGACTTCTCCTCTTCTTAACCCAAAAATTGTCAGATAGGTTAGAGCGTAGAATTGTTTTGACATGATTTCTTCTGCCTTTGCTATCCAAGTCTTAAACTCTTTGAGAGTCACTTTCTTGTTAGTAGCAGGGATATCACTCTGACCAATAAAGACACCTTTCAAGCGATTTGAGAGCAGATTCCCACTTTTCACGGCATCATTCAGCAATGCCATGAAGCTGGAATTGAGAGTTTGAACAGTGTATCTGGTATGGTTCTGCAACTTTTCAGCGATAAAGAGTTCATACTCATTTCTATCCAGGTTTTTAAGCAGAACAGAACCAAACTTGGGTTTAATATGGTTTTTATAGAGGTTGTCATTGAGGTAGTAGGAAGTGTCATTCCAGCGCCCTGTTGACAATCTCTTTTCAGAATAGATATCCCAATACTTATCAAGTGTTAGATTCGTATTGATACCTAACTCCTGATCTTGGATTTGTTGTTCAATCTCTGTCAAGGCTGCACGAGCTTGTGGAAGGGTTGTGAGACCACTTTTAGTAATCTCTTTCTTTTTACCATGAAAATAGAAAGAGCGTCTGATGTAATAACGTTTGCCTTTTGCAGTTTCATAGTAATAGATATTTGGGTATTTTGTTTTATTATATTTCATTGTATTCTCCTTGTTTATCAGCTTCTGGACAAGGTCTAAACATTGAGAATATTGACATCACCCCTTTCATGGTGTAAAATAGGGTATAGAAAAGAGGCCTTTTTAATGGCTGATTTTTTATAAGGGTGAGCTTCACAATCAAACTTTGGCGAGGGAGATTGTGGGGCTTTTTTTATTCATTTAATTTTTCAATAGCTTTCAGGGCCTGTTCTTCAGTAAACTGAGCATCTTTATCTGTCAAACTTTTAAGTATTTCTTGGTCAGTCTTACCTTCACTTCTTTCTTCTTTTGCAATATCGAGCGCTTCATTAACCCAAACATCACCAACATTCTCAACAGCATATTGAGCAGCTTTCTTTGAATATTTGTGACTCGCACTTTCTGTTAAATACCAAAGAAGTGTTTTTTCAGAAAATGACGCTTTACTTTCGACAAGTTCTTGAGCTGTTTTAAGCGCACTTGCTTTTTCTTCGTCTGCTTTGCTTGATGTTTGTTTTGTAAGAGCATTTGAACCACCGATAGCTAAGATAGCTACCAATATCCAAAACCAAACTTTTTTATAAAAAGGTTTAGAATCTTTTTCTTTTTTCATAACATCTCCTTAAATTATATTTGCTAAATTATAATATTCCTCTTTTACCATGATTTCATTTGTCACGGTTTTTAGATTGTAGTAGGACATGAATTTGAGGTAGTCAAACTCTGTAGGGTCGTCTAAGCTTTCTATCGCATCTTTTACGAGATGATGGATCATATTCCTATCAGCTTCGTTTTCACATCGTAGGCGAGCGTTCTGGTACTCTGAGCGTGTGTGATCTTTGTGTCCTAGTTCATGCAGTAGGACTTTAACTCTCTCTTTTTTGCTGAGTTTACTCGATAGGAAAGCTGTATTGGTTTCTTTTTCGTAAAATCCAAGTTCATCAGGCATCAAATCTCCATCAAAATCGAAAATACGAATCTGAAAATGACTTATAATTTCTTTTTCGGTCACTAAGCAGTACCTCTAATCACCAGCTTCTTTGAGATAACCTTCAATGATAGACTGGATGATTTTCTTCTTTTCATCTGTTAATTCTCGGCCACCGAACATCATGACATTAGATGCCATTTCTTCAACATTTAGTGCCTTCCCTTGCCAGCTATACTCTTTTGAATCACCAGCAATAGTAGGATTATCCGTGCGACCAAGTAAATAATCTGTGGACACGTTGAAGTAGTCAGCAATTTCTTGAAGGCGTTCAGCATTTGGTTTTTTGTTTTTCATACTATAGATTGTATTTCTACTATATCCTAATGTTTCTTCAAGAGAATTTATAGAAATTCCACGATTTTGGCAAAGTTCTTTTATTTTTTCGAACAAAGAAAACATTGATTTATCAACCTTTCTAAGGCATGACAAAAAATATTTAAACTTTTGATTGTAAATCTATTGACAAAACACAATCTATAGTTTAGAATATTATTTGTAAGCTAAAGAGTTAGCGAATAAGACAACTAAAAAATAAAGCCTAATGAAACTGATTGGCGTCCGTTTTCTAGGTAGAACCTTACTTTTAGTAGGTCTTTTCTCTATGATTAAATTCTAAACTATAGATTGTTTTTTGTCAAGAAATTCGCTAACTTTTTAGATAATCTTTTAAAAGGAGGTCAGGGAGGAACGAAGAAGACCTGAAAGAATTATTGGAACTCTTAGCGACAGATTATGGGCGAGGGTATCTAAATGGAGTAATTGGGGGACTTTCAATGCTTTTGAAAATTTCAAAAGAAGCAGAGAAATATAGAAAGGAAAAATATGAGCAAAGAACTAAAGATAATCAAGGCTAAAATCAAAACTCGTTTGATTGAGCTAGATATGACTCAAGCTGAGTTGGCAAAACAAGTATTCGTCGCACCTTCGGTCATTTCAGAACTACTGAAGTATGGCAAAGGAAGTGATTATGTGAAAGAAAAAGTCGTAGATATTTTGGGTATTGAAAACCCTTGGAGAAATCACTGAGAGGTGCATACATGCAAGCGAAAATAATACTGAATTGGCAGAAGAAAAATCACCAACTTAGTCAGATGATGATCGATAGTCTTGAGGGACTAGATGTTTGGGAAACTATTTTAACACTAGGAAAAGTAAGAAGAGGAACATTATGAACGAAATTTTTAATTTTCACGGGCAGGAAGTCCGTACTTTGACAATTGATGATGAGCCTTGGTTTGTCGGGAAGGATGTTGCGGATATTCTAGGATACCAAAACGGTAGTCGAGACATAAACCGTCACGTAGATGAAGAAGATCGCCAAAACTACCAAAACGGTACTTTTGGAAATAGAGGTGTTACCGTTATTAACGAATCTGGTCTTTACTCTCTCATTCTTTCAAGTAAACTTCTACAAGCTAGAGAGTTTAAGCGTTGGGTGACATCAGAGGTCTTACCAGCCATTCGCAAACAGGGCGGTTTCATTCGCGAGGACTTGGACGAGGATGCCTTTATTGCTCTGTTTACTGGGCAAAAGAAATTGCGTGAGCAACAGGCGACCATGCTAGAAGATATCGACTACCTCAAGAGTGAGCAACCGATTCATCCAAGCTATACTCAGTCGCTACTGAAGAAGCGCAAGGCTCGTGTGGTAGCTTGCTTGGGTGGGATTGATAGTCCAGCTTATGCTGACAAAATCTTCGCTCAATCTGTCTTCAGGCAAGCAGAGATTGATTTCAAAGATCATTTCAATATCAGTCGCTATGACCTGCTACCCAAGAAGCATGCGGATGCCGCTCTAGCTTACTGGATGACGTGGGAGCCAAGCACCAATACCAAGATGAAAATCATGAAATTGAACTCACTTGACGAAGTGTAGGAGGGGAAGAAGATGGACAATGTTCTACTTTCACTATCTGAATGGATTAAGTCCATTATCAAGGACACAATCACAAGGCTAGTCGAAATAGAAAAAGATAGTGATCACTATCCAGAGTTGATGGATGTGAACACTACCTGCGAATTTCTAGGAATTAAGTATGCCACATTTTCAGATAATTATCGTTATTTAAAGGGATTTCCAAAGGAATTACCTGGTAAGAAATGGTCAAAAAGAGCCATCAAAGAATGGCTCTCTAATCAAATATAATAACTTTACTAAAAGGCTTCTGGACAAGGTCTTAGCAAAATTATTTGACTATATTATAGCACAAAAAGAGGATAAAAAACATGAACAATTTACAAATTATCGCAGTATGCACAGTAGTTTCAGTGGTCTTGATTGAATCGCTGATGATGAATATCAAGCTGAAAATGGCCATGAGAGCGAAAAAGAAGATTCAATTTCAAGTGCCACAATTTGAAAAAGGGTTTATCGACTTTAAAACAGGGCGACGTGTGGATATTGATCCCGTGACACGAAAAGAAACATTTGTGGATTAAAACGGAGGGTATTGATGGTAGTTAAAAATAAGCGATACTACTGGATTCAACTCACTCAAGATTTTTTCAAGTCAAAAGAAATGAAATTGCTTCGGAAGATTGCTGGCGGCGATACGCACACCATCATCTATCTCAAAATGATGTTGGTTAGTTTGGAAGATGGAGGGTGCATCTACTACGATGGTCTCGCTGACAATCTAGCCGAAGAAATCGCTCTTATGATTGACGAGAATGTTGAAGACATCAAAATTACTTTGCTTTTTTTAGAAAGCAAAGGCTTGCTGACTAGAAAAAATGACAGAGATTATTTCTTAGAACAAGTTCCTGAGATGGTAGGTAGTGAAACCGCAAGTGCCAGAAGGGTTCGCAAGTTTCGAGAGAATCAATTAGCGTTACAATGTAACAACGATGTAACAAAGCGTAACGGAGATATAGATATAGAGAAAGATATAGATACAGAGATAGAGAAAGATATAGATGAAAATCCAGTCGCACTCATCGTCGAAGAATATCAATCTCGTATCGCTCCGTTAGATGGAACCCAATTTGAAATTTTAAAAGAGTTCATTACATTAGATGGTATGGAAATAAAGGTTATCTTGAAGGCAATTGGTCTTGCTGCTGACAATGGTAAAAGAAATTTTAGTTATATCAGAGCGATTTTGACCAATTGGAAGAACGATGGAGTTTTGACGATTGCAGCAGTCGAGGAACGAGAGAGAGCGTACAAAGAAAGTAAAATCAGCAAACGTCTAGGTAATCAGAAATCAAATGTTCCTGAGTGGTCTCAACCTAACTATGTGAATACTACGAGTGAGGAGGACAAAGAAGAACTTGAAAAACGTAAACGTGAACTTCTTGATAGGCTTGATAATGGAGGTGGCTGATGTTTATCTTAAAACATGGGACAAGAGAAGATAAACCGTTCTTGATGTCTGTGGCTATTAGTGTGACTGGCGTTGATGTCTCATATTCGGACGAGCGAAAAGCTATGCGGTTTATTTCTCGTGCGGTTGCGTTGCAGGTGGGCAAGGCATTGAGAGTGTCCTTTGGGAATTTCTATCCAGTGGAGGTGGAGGGATGATTGGAGGTATCGATCATTAAAAAAATGACAGTTTGGGCGCTTTTTGATAGTGGGAATGGCTCTTACCTCAAGGGTGCCAACTCTCTAAATAGTTCAGGGGGGGCGAATATTGAAATCTATTCAATCGGAATGGATATAGAAAACAAGAACAATCATTTCATAAATCTGGACCTTGCTGACTTTGGGCGCCTTTTTGGAGACAACACACTTTTTGATGTGTTAGACAAATTACCAAAACCTGACCTTATAATAGCTAGTCCACCATGTGAATCATGGTCAAATGCTTCTGCGATGGAAAACGGAAATGCGTGTTGGAAACGCAATGATGTTTCTGATAGCTTGTTTGCTCCACAAGTAAGACCTTCACCGTTCACGATCAGGGCAAATAAGGATTACGAGTCAGCCTATATAAATTACCAGTATGACAGACAATTTCTAAAAAGGGTCAATGGTGAGCTAACAGCTTTCAACACAATAGAAATCATAAAAAGATATAGACCACAATTTTGGGTTATTGAGAATCCAGCTGCTGACAGATTGTGGCCTTACATCGAGGATATTATTGGATTCAGAATTCCATACAAAAATCTAGCTAGATACAATAATTATGATTATCCTTTACAAAAACGGACGATTTTTGGAAGCAATATTGAACTTAATCTTAAAAATAAAATTATCAAGCAGGATATCGAGTGGAAAAACTTTTCAAAATCATACAACGAGAGATCTAATATACCTGAAAAATTGGTGTCAGAAATATTCAAAAAAATTTACAAGGAGTTTAGTAAAGATGATTGAACTCTATTTCATTTACAACGGGCACCGAAAGATGCTCATCGGGCGTTTTACACACATACATAGTGCAATCAATGAATTAAAGAAACATCAAGCTAGTTACTCAGCAATCAGTCATCCACGATTTCGGAAAAGCATGAGTGGTGAGAACATTAGGATTGACTACGGAGCAGTTGATTGCTACTACTTGATTACTAGGAAAACGGAGGAAAAATAAGATGAATACAAAAATGAATTTAGAAGAAAAGGTTCAACAGTGGTTTGTTGATAGAAATCTACATGAAGCAAATCCTGTCAAACAATTCTTAAAGCTAATGGAAGAGTCGGGTGAATTGTTTGAGGGTATTGCGAAGGATAAATCTGAATTGATTTATGATGCGCTTGGTGATATTCAGGTAGTGTTGATTGGGCTTGATCAACAGATCAAGAATGGTGCTCAGATTTCAGCAAATCAACAGGAACTTGAATTGCTGCTGATGGTTTCAAGTTTGGGCAATATCGCTCAGAAACTATACGCTCATGTCTGTCACAATGAGACACAGATTCCTTTAATTAAGGCAGATTTAATGTTTCTTGACAGTGTTGTTAGTACGGTTTCATTTTGCAATGGCACTACAGCTGAAAATTGTTTAGAAGAAGCGTACAACGTTATCAAAGACCGAAAAGGGAAAATGATTGACGGAGTGTTCGTCAAAGAGGAGGATTTATAAAATGAAAAAACTAGGAATTATTATTGGTGTATTACTCGTAACAATTGTCTCACCGTTTGTTGTTCAATTTGGTTGGAATGGGATTGTAACGACAATCCTTCCTGTCGGAAAGATTTCGTTTTGGCAAGCTTTGGGAGTAGATGCTTTACTAAGCTTCATAAATCCAACAATCTATAGTGATGAAGAAATTTCAAAAAAACTTACCCAGGCAATTTCGAAGATTATATATTTTGCATTTGTTCTGTGGCTAGCTAGTTTGTTTTTGTGAGGTCAAGGAGTGAGATATTTTAAAATCCTATGTGTTGTTTTACTCACATTCTTCCTCGTGGCATGTCACCAGATTTCGAGTGGGACGGTAGTAGATAAGTACATCGATGAACCTCACACAACGTTCATACCTGTTACAACAGGAAAAAGTTCGGTGCTTGTGCCAACCAGAACCAAAAGAAAATACATTCTGGTCGTTTCAGGTCGTGCAGGTAATAAGCAAGTTGAAGAAACGTTTGAAGTGACAGCTAAGGAATACAAGCACTATGAAATTGGTAATACTTTCATACAAGATGCCGTTTTAGAAAATGAAGAAGGAGATAGAGAATGATCAATAATGTTGTGTTAGTAGGTCGCTTGACTCGTGACCCTAAGTTACAATACACACCGTCAAATGTGGCTGTTGCGAGTTTCAGTTTGGCAGTGAATCGCAATTTTAAGAATCAGGCAGGTGATCGTGAAGCTGATTTTATCAGTTGCATCATGTGGCGCCAACAGGCTGAAAATTTTGCAAATTGGGTTAAAAAGGGTGCTCTTGTGGGAATCACAGGTCGCATCCAGACTCGTAGCTATGATAATCAGCAAGGACAACGTGTCTATGTGACGGAAGTGGTTGTTGAGAGTTTTCAAACTCTTGAAAAGAAAGATAATTCTGCGAACCAGTCGAGCATGGAAAATCAGATGCCACCAACTTTCGGAGCCAGTGATCCGATGGATATTCCAAATGATGGATTGCCATTTTAGGGAGGTGTGAAGGATGAACAGATTGAAACAATTGAGAAAAGAAAAGGGATTGACTCAGCAGGAATTATCTGAAGCAATAACTGCACCAGCTCGGACTATTCAACGTTGGGAAAATGGAGAAAACCAAATCAAAGCGAATAGAGCAAGCCAGTTAGCAGATTATTTTGGTGTAAGCGTAGGATACTTGCTTGGTTATGAACCTGAAAGTGAGCAAGCTAGCAACTATCAAAAAATAAAAATTTGCTTCTCTAATGGTGAAGAACTTAGTTTTCTAGTAAGAAATTTTACAGAAAAAGAACTTACGAAGATTACTAGTCAGTTCAACAATGGAAATTTGATGAGGATTAGAAATTTGTCTGTAAATCCTAAGAATATCAATTATTTTTTTGTTGAAGACTTTGAAGAAAATGAGGTGATTGAAGATGAATAAACAGGAATTGATTGAGCGTATAGAAGGTTTAAAAAATCTTTTCGGCAACAAATCAGAATATATCGAAATAGACTCGGTAATTACACTTATTTCTGAACTAGACGAACCAGAAACAGGTCACGCAGACGAAGCACCTCGTTATGTCAAGAATATACTAGCAAGATTACGAGAACTGCCAGTGCATGATCGTGAAGTTTGGCTAAAGGCTATCATGGGTGAATTTGAGCAAGATTTCAGTCATGCAAAATGGCGTGAAGGCTACGAGCAAGGAAAATTTGAGGGAGCATGGGTTGGTAATCAATTGAAAGATGCTGATAAGATTCGACAAGAATTGAATAAAGTGCTTCTACCTAGTTTTATGGATGACTGGATCTTTAAATGTCAACTTTTAAATGATTTTAGTTTGCGTGATGCACTTGATAGTAACACTATTCATCTCTATGCTAAGAATAGCGAAGTAGTGAAGAAATGGCTTAATGACAAAAAGAACCAAGAACTTTTTGCTAAAGCCTGGTTGACTGACTACGAGGCTGAGAAAGAACCAAAATACAAAGTCAAGTTAAAAAATACAGATGATTATCTAAATGAAACAGAAATTGGATTTCATTTTTTTAACAATGGTAAAAACAATAAAAAATTTACACGAAAGGAACTAGAATATTCCGATTTTGCTTGGGTGCTTGATTGTCCAGGTATTGAAATTGAGGAGGTGGAGTAAATGGAAAATTTAATGTTTTGGGGAATGTTCTTAGCTTGTGTGTCGGTTTTAGTAATGGCAGTATTCGTATTGCTCTATCAACGTCAAGTTAATATTGATTTGAGAAATAAATATAACGATTTAACACGAGAGTTAAATAATTGCTTTGGCTGGGAAGAATGGGAATGGGCGCATAATTTTAGAGAGTACGCTCGTAAAGTTGATTCTCTGGAAAAATTTAAGATGAATCTTGAACAACTTGAAATCATTAAGAAAGCGTTAGATGTTCAAAAACTAGAAGAATTACAAAAACGTAAAGAACTAGTTGAACGTGAAATCGAAAAGCTCGAAAAGTAAGGAGGTGGAGTGATGAAACGTTTTATCGCAATCTGGATTTTATTGTCTGCTGTATTAAATATTTGGCAGAGTATCCACATTAAAAAACTAGAAGCAAAGCGTCCGATTGTCGTTTATAAAGCTGACAATCAAGGAGCAGAAATCAAAGGCAGAGTCTTACAAAAGGAGAAGAATGGCGACATGTACACTATCACAGTACAAAATTACGGAGTATTCGTAGTTACTCAAACAAACTATGAATCTCTAAAAATAGGAGATGAGGTAATTTTGTAATGGCAGAGTACAAGAAACAAACTTACATCATCATTCAGGAAGCAATGGCAGAGCGCATTAGATTTCTGGAAGATGAACTGTATGAAAGGGCTTATAAGGATATTGAGAAGCTAGATGCTCAAAATGATTTCTTAAGAGGTCTTTGTAACAACCAGCTTGAAATCATCATGGATTATGAATGGAAGCAGATGCAAGAGCAGGCTAGATTCATAAAAGCTAATACTAGAAAGTGGAGAGCAAGATGCAGCTAAGACTGAAAGAACTTAGAGAGGACCTATGTCTTTCTGTCGGTCAGATGGCGAAAGAGACAGGTGTTTCTCAAAATACAATCCATTTGTATGAGCGAGGTGGATATCCGTCCATTAAGCAAATTGAAATGATCGCTAAAACTTATGATGTAAATCCTGCTTGGCTTGTTGGGTGGATAGAGGATGAAATGATGCCTGGAGTCCAGGTCGTTGAAAAAGTGGTCTACAAAGAGAGCCCAACGGCAAGATTGCCAGATTATTTTAACAATAATAACGATGGTAAGATTATCAAGTGGAAGCAATCACGAAGATTTCGAGGAGGTAGGATTTGAAGAAATTGAGCGACGAAGACCTCAAAACATTAGACAGAGAACTTTTCAAATTTCAAAACGTTCAACGTACAATAGATTTGAGAAGGCTAGAATTAGAAACTCGAAATCCAGATGCTCAAAGTGGGCCTAGCGTAGGAATAAGCAAACCTACCGAAACCATCGCAATAAAAATTGCAGATGACCCAACCTTAAAATTTCTCGAAGGGTTCAAAGCTATTATTAACAAACTCCTGATCAATCTAGTTGATGAAGACAAGGAAATCTTTAATCTGCGCTGGAGGTATCCTCAACTTAGATGGGAAGAAATAGCAGAACAGAGATTCATGAGCAAAGCTACAATCTATCGACGTAGAAGGATTATCCTAGAGCAGTACGCTATTTTGAAAGGTGAGCTATAAATAAACATGAGACAAAAGACATCTTGAAGTCTCACAAAAAAAGGTTTATTATGATAGCATGAACTTCTGAAACAAAAACACACATTACATCTTAGGAGTCATCCTTAATTCTAGTCAGAAAAGTTGTCCAACAGAAGTATCGTCAAGAGTCAGCAAATGCTGGCTTTTTGTTTTGGGAAAGGAGGTAGAATATGGAATTTGTATCACCGATAAAAGATAATGACGACATTCAGGCAATGAAAGATTATCTCAGAGAGTGGAATGAGATGTATTATATGCTATTCATTACAGGCCTGAATACTGGTTTGCGAGTCGGAGATATACTTACCTTGAAAGTTAAAGATGTTCAAGGCTGGCACATCAAACTGAGAGAACGGAAGACTGGCAAGCAGATAACAAGACGGATGACAAAAGAACTCAAGAAAGAAATGAGAAGATATGTCGAGGGTAAACCATTTCATCATTTCTTATTCAAGAGTAGGCAAGGTCAGAATAAAGCGATCACTCGTGAGCGAGCCTATCAAATCATACATGAAGCAGCTGAAGAACTTGGCATTGATAATATCGGTACGCATACAATGCGCAAGACATTCGGCTATAAATACTACAACAAGACAAAGGACGTAGGAACATTACAAAAAATGTTCAATCACTCATCACCTGCAATAACCTTGAGATACATAGGAATAGAACAAGCAGAGCTTGATGATGCTTTACGGAACTTTGTCATTTAAATTTTTTTAGATATTACTTTCACATAATGAGTTAAGCATAAACTGAAAAAATGAAACTCTTTAAAACCCATGCTTAGTAAGGGTTTGAGATTTAGAGTGAGTTTAACAAAATATAAGATATGTGAAAGTGAGGGGTAAAACAACCTAGAAAAAAGGAGTGTAACATGACTAAAGAATATTGCGATATGCTGTTTGAATCTAGAGCAGTTGATAAACTAAACGTTGAAGATTCTGCAACAAAAATTTCTATAATCCCAGAGTCAGAAATAGCCACAAGCACAGATCCTGGAGTTTTAGAGTTTATTTCAAAACGTTTTAACATACCAGACAATCCTGAATAATTTTTAAGAATGAGACAAAAGACATCTTGAAGTCTCACAAAAAAAGGTTTATTATGGTAACATGGTTTTCTTGTATGAGAGGGGATAGGTCACTGGCCTGTCCCTTTTAGTATTGGAAAGGAGGTTTGCCATGTACAACAAACCTATCAGATCATCCTTGAAGTCTAAGAAGTGGGAGAAGTTCCGTGATAGGATAATGCGTAAGCATGACTATCTTTGTCAAGAAAGTTTGCGTTACGGAATTTCTGTTCAAGCAGAAATGGTTCACCATATCTTTCCTGTATCTGAATATCCTGAACTTGAATTCGTTGAATGGAATTGTTTGCCGTTGACGAATAAGAAACACAATACGTTTCATGATAGAGTGAACGATAGAGTAATCAACCAAGGCTTGTACTGGCAGAAAAAGAGAAAAAAAGAATTTTTAAATTTTTTCAAAAATGAAAAATGAAAATTTTTAGTCCCCCCTCTTTTTAAAAAATCAATTTGGCCAGTAGGGTACCGGTGAAGGGAACTTTTTCCAAGTCGGGGGCCTTCAAACAAAAAGGGGGTAAAAACTAAGCGATTTTGACGAAAGGAGGTAGTTTTTGGCTAAACCAGTTACAGCGAAGTCGATTAAGTCAAAAGTGGTCAAGCAGATGAAAGACTTGGGCACTTATCGTAAAGAGTTCGAAATGATCATTGATATTTTTGCAGGAATGCTCTATCAGTATCAGAAACTTGCTCAAGATTATGCTGATATGGGTTATCCAGTAACAGACACCTACGTCAATAAGGCTGGTGCTGAGAATGAGCGCAAAGTCCCAATCTTGACAGCGATGGAAATTTTGAGGAAAGACATTCTCAGCTACTCTAATCAGCTGATGATGAATCCGAAGTCACTCGGTGAGGTAGTAGAACAAGAAGGTGATTCAGTTCTTACTGAGGTCTTGAAGTTCAAGAACGAAATCAAGAAGAAGCGAGTGGCTGGCAATGGGTAATCTGGGTAAAGCGAAAGAGTATGCTCAGCACGTCATATCTCACAGAGAGGAACATTGTGAGGAGAACATTCTTGCTGCTGAACGTTTCTTGCGTGATCTTGAAAATCATGAGTTTGAAATGGATGAGGAAATCGTTGATTTTGTTGTTCACTTCATCGAAAATACGATAGTCCATCAGCAGGGTGATGATATGTTTGCGGTGTCTATCCGTAATAAGCCATTGCTATTGCAACCGTGGCAACATTTTGTAGTTGTGAACCTGTTTGGTTTTTACTACAAAGGGTCAAATGAGCGCAGGTTCAAAGAAGCGCTTATCATGCTTGCTCGTAAGAATGGGAAAACATCGTTTACTGCTGCAATCGCACTTGCTTATCAGATATTAGACACGGATAGCGGTTCAAAATGCTACATCGTGGCCAACTCGGTCAAGCAAGCGATGGAAGCCTTTGGATTCTTAAAATTCAATGTAGAGCGATGGAATGACAAGAACATTCGTATCAAGGATAACAACCAGGAACACTCAATCACTGCTAATTTTGGTATCGAGGGTTCTTTCTTTATCCAGGCACTGGCCAACGATGAAAGCCGTTTGGACTCATTGAACGGTAACGTAATTATCCTAGACGAAGCTCACACGATGAGAAACAGCAAGAAGTACGGTCTTATGAAGAAAACAATGTCAGCATACCGAAACAGTATGCTTTTTGTTATCTCTACAGCTGGTGATATTCCTACTGGTTTCCTTGCTAACCGTCTGAAATATTGTCAAAAGGTCCTTAAGCAATTGGTCAAGGATGATTCCTTGTTCATGTTTATCTGCAAAGCTGACCAGACGACTGATGGAGACGTGGGCGACTACCTGGACGAGAATGTTCTAAAAAAAGCCAACCCTTCGTGGGGAGTGACGGTGTCGCTCAAGGCTCTGAAAGAAGAAGCAGAGCAAGCTATGAACGATCCACAGACAAGAAATGAGTTCTTTAACAAGACATTGAATGTATTTACTAACTCGATGAACGCTTATTTCAATCCTGATGAATTCATTGCTTCAGATAGTCAATACGATTGGACCTTAGAGGAGCTGGCACGCTTGCCTATTCAGTGGTATGGTGGTGCTGACTTATCAAGAATGCACGACTTGACCGCTGCTGCTCTCTATGGTGTCTATCATGATGGTGAGAAAGACGTTGATATTTGTATCACACACGCTTTCTTTCCTCGTGTCAATGCTCAAAAGAAGGCCAACGATGACGGAATTCCACTCTTTGGGTGGCAGTCTGATGGATGGTTGACCATGAGCAACACTCCAACCGTCCTTTATGACGATATCGTTAAATGGTTCATCAAGATGAGGGAGAAAGGGTTCAAGATTGCTGCTGTCGGAATGGATAGGAAGTTTGGTCGTGAGTTCCTGACGAAGATGAAACAAGCTCGGTTTAAGATGATTGACCAACCCCAACTTTTTTGGCTGAAATCAGAGGGTTTCAGACGAATTGAGTTCAAAGTTAAAAATAAAGAATTTTACTATCTTCACTCTGATGCTTATGAATATTGTGTAAGTAATGTCAGAGCTATTGAGAAAGTGGACGATGCTGTGCAATATGAAAAATTAGACGGTGACGGTGGTACTGCAAGAATTGACTTGTTCGATGCCAGCGTTTTTGCTTGTATTCAAGCTCTTGCAAATCTTGGTAAGAACCAAGATGTCATGAGCTTTTTCAAGTAGAGGGAAAGGAGGTGAGAAAATGGGGCTTTTAGATAGGATTTTGAAACGAGGTAAAACTCAAAGTGGCACAAATATCATCACTCATTCAGACTTTGGTTTGTTTCTTGATGGCGATGGTTATGTTCCTTTAGCTCGCAATCCTGATGTGATTGCAGCAGTCAATAAGGTTGCTGACATGGTATCTAACATGACCATTCATTTGATGGAGAATACCGACAAGGGAGACATACGGGTTAAAGATGGACTAGCTCGGAAGATTGATGTAAATCCATGCGAAAACATGACTCGCAAGACTTGGATTTTCAAGATTGTGCGTGACCTATTGCTATTCGGTGACGGGAATTCGGTTCTTCATGTCGAATATGATCCTGTGAATGATTATATTTTGAACCTGAGACCATTCTCTATGAGTGAAGTTTCTTTCAAAAGTGATGATGTTGGTTATATCGTGAATTATCGTGGTATCGACTACAACCCAAGCGAAATCGTGCACTTTGTAATCAACCCAGATCCAGATAATCCATTTATAGGGACTGGCTACAGGCTTGCTCTGAGGGATATTGTTAGGAATTTAAACCTTGCTACTCAAATCAAAAAAGGATTTATGAATGGAAAGAACGTTCCTAGCCTGATTGTTAAGGTTGATTCTTCGAATGGAGAATTGGGCACTCAAGAGGGGCGAGACAAGGTCGCTAAGAAATACTTAACAACAAGTCAGGCAGGTGAGCCGTGGATTATTCCTGATGCTTTGTTGAGTGTAGAACAGGTTAAGCCACTCAGCTTAAAAGATATCGCTATCAATGAATCTGTTGAAATTGACAAGAAAACAGTTGCTGGACTTTTGGGAGTTCCAGCTTTTATTTTAGGAGTTGGAAGTTTCGACAAAGAAGAATACAACAACTTTGTCAATACAACAGTTATGAGTATTGCTAATACAATTACTCAGACCTTAACTAGAGATTTACTAGTTTCAAACAATCGGTATTTCAAACTTAATGCTCGTTCTCTTTATTCGTATGACATTACAGAATTGTCATCAGTAGCTAAACAGATGACCCAAAATATGGCAATGCGTCGAAACGAGTGGAGAGATTGGCTTGGGATGCCACCAGATCCTGATATGGATGAGCTCCTTGCTCTTGAAAATTATCTACCGCAAGACAGACTTGGGGACCAGAAGAAACTGAAAGGGGGTGAGGAAGAGAATGAACAAACGGAATAGTTATCGCACCGCTCAGTTCAAAACACGAGAAGAAACTGGTGATTTGATTTTGAGTGGGTACTTTATCAAGTTCGATGAAGTTACTGAATTATGGCCTGGTTATTTTGAAGTGATTAAGCGTGAGGGTGTTGAAAAAGCCATCAAAGGAGCCGATATCAGGGCATTATTTAACCATGATGATAGTTTAGTGCTTGGTCGGACTGGCAATGGAACGGTCACTTTGGGAGTTGATGAAATCGGACTTTACGGTGATATCATTATCAATAAAGATGACCCACAAGCTGTTGGGGCCTATGCTCGTGTTCAGCGTGGTGATGTGATTGGATGTAGTTTTGGCTTTATCCCGATCAAAATCAACACGGAAGAGCAAGCAGATGGTTCGTACCTGGACACTGTCTTAGAATTAGAAATCTTTGAAGTGAGTCCATGCACATTCCCAGCCTATCCGCAAACGGAAATTGCTGCACGGCAGAAAGACTTTGAAAGTCAACAGCGTGCCAATCGTGAAGCGCTGGACAAGCGTAAGAAAGAAATTAAGGAGAAATTTAACCTATGCACAAATCATTGATTTTAGGCGCTCGCATGCGCAACAAAGCAGAAAAAGTGGTAGAGCTTGAAGAATCAATCAAAGAATTGAACAAGCGTTCTGAACTTGAAGCGAAGAAATTGGATCAAGCTGGAAATGATGAAGAAGTTTCAGCGGTTGAAAAGAACCTGGAAGATATCCAAAAAGAATTGGAAGATAAATTGGCAGAAAAAGAACAACTTGAAAAAGAAATCGAAGATTTGCAAAATCAAGTTGAAGAATTGAATCGCAAAGCACCGACTTATCCAAGCAAAGAACATCGTGGAGGACAAAAATTGGAACAACGTGACGCAGTACTAGAATTCATCCGCTCTCGTGGACAAAAACGCACAGGTGTTAAAACAACAGATGTAGGAGCGATCATTCCGAAAGAGGTTTTGGAACCACAAAAAACACCTGAACGTCAGAACCCGCTGCTTAACCTAATCCATATTGTGAAAGTAACAAGTGGATCAGGTACTTATCCAGTTATGAAGAAATCAAATCGTAAGATGACAGAGGTTGGTGAACTTGAAGAAAATCCAGAATTAGGAAAAACAAAAATCACGGATGTTGATTATAAAATCAAGACTTATCGTGGTGAACTTCCTATCTCTCGTGAAGCGATTGAAGATGCACAATATGACCTTATTGGAATCATGCAAGCAGACATCCAAGACCAAGACGAACAAACAAAATTGGCAATTGTTGCGGATGTTTTGAAAACTGCAAAAGTTGTAAATGCTAGCGGTTATGATGGACTTAAAGATATTTTAAATACTAAGATTTCATCTGTTTATAAAAAATCTCTTGTTGTTACTGACTCTATGTTCAACGCATTGGATAAAGTTAAGGACAAGGACGGCCGCTACATGCTTCAACCTGACATCACTTCACCAACGGGCTATTCATTCTCTGGAAAAACTATCTACCCTGTTGATGACACTCTTTTGGGTCAAGAAGGGGAAATGAAGTACTTTATCGGAGATGTTGAATACTTCCTTACATTATTTGACCGTATGCAATTGAGTGTGAATTGGGAAGATAACCATCGATTCGGTAAGAACCTAGCTTCATATCTTCGTTTTGACATCAAGAAGACTGATGAAGATGCTGGGGTATTTGGAACCTACACTGATGTTGTAGCTTAAGGAGGTAGCGTATGAGCTATAAAGTAATCCGTCCTTTCAAGGACTTGGCTGATCCTGAAAAACATGACTATGCTGTTGGCGATATCTTTCCTCGTGAAGGATATGAGCCCACAGATAGCTTTACCAATGGCCTTTTGACTGGTTCTAACACTGCTGGCTCTATCTTCCTTGAGGTTTTGGGAGATGATGAGCCTAAGAAACCAGCTCCTGAAACAAAAGAAGTTAAGGAAGAGCCCGCAGTTGAGAAGGAAGAAACAGCTGAGAAAACAGCTGAGGAGCCTGCTAAGGAAGTTGAGGAGTAAACATGGACGAAGGCCAGCTTTTGGAATTGCTGAAGCTTAAGCTGGGTATTTCAACCCGCTTAAGAGACAAGCCGTTAGAAAAAATCATTTCAAGTGTCATCACTGAATTGACCGATAACCTCGGTATCGAGCTTGTTGGTGAGCGTGCTGACCATGAAATGTTTATCGTTGACTATGCTGCCTATCGCTATGAGGGTGGGGTGGATATGCCACGTCACCTTCAATGGCGACTGCATAATTTACAACTAGCATCAAAGAAAGAGGTCAAGAATGTGGAATCATGAAATCACGCTGATCTCTAAGAAAGTCACAGGTAAGGACAAGCTACTACAACCAATCTCTGAAGATGTTGAAGTTACTCTCTTATGTCGCAAAAAGAGTGTCGCTCGCTCTGAATTTTATCAAGCAAATCAGGCAGGTTTAAAACCGAGCTTGGTTGTTGAGATTCGAAATTTTGAGTATGAGAATCAAGAATTTGCGAAGTTCGAAGGTAAACAATATCGCATTTTGAAAACCTATCCTATCGATTCTGAAATTTTAGAGTTGACTTTGTCAGAGGTCTTGAAATGAGCTTAACAAGTGATTTAGCGAATGAAATTGCAAAAGCAATGGCAGAGTACTCTGCTGAGGTAGAAGATAAGATTGACCTGATTGCTGAGGACGTTGTAAACGAAGCCGTTACGGAATTAAAAGCGACTAGTCCAAAACGTCATGGAAAGTATGCTAGAAATTGGCGCTTCAAGAAAAATGCTAAGGGGTCATATGTCATCTACAACGCGACTCCAACCTATCGTTTAACTCACTTACTAGAAAAGGGGCATATTTTGAGAAATGGCGGTCGTAGTCGGGCATTTCCACACATTAAACCTGTTGAGGAAAAAGCGATTCAAAACTTTGAGAAGCGAATCAAGGAGATTGGAAAATGAAGCTATCAGACTTTGTTGCTATTTTGGAACAGGCAAATTTGCATGTCACTTATCGAGCGTTTAAAACTGGGAACGCTCCTGACCTGCCTTACCTGGTCTATTATGAATCGAGTCCAGCCATCAATGGAGCTGACAACACGGTTAATCATCAGATTAAGAGCGTGACAGTTGAGCTGGCTTTTGAGAATAAGGATGAAGATTTGGAGGAACGTCTGGAAGAGCTGTGGACAACCCACGAGCTCTTTTTCGATGCTCAAGAAGAAACATTTATCGAGACTGAAAGACTCTATGTCAAGTCTTATACAGTCTATCTATACTAAGGAGGAATGACATGAATCAAGAAAATAAAGTAACCTTTGGTTTAAAAAATGTTCACGTTGCGCCAATTAAATCAATTGGTGCCGATGGAGTGATTGCTTACGATGAAATTTTCCGCTTTCCTGGGGCAATGGAATTGATATTGGATCCAAAGGGTGAATCAACACCAATCAAAGCAGACGATATTGATTATCACTTCATGAACTCAAATGAAGGGTATGAAGGGAAGTTCAAAATCTCTCACATTATTGAAATGTTTGCGACTAAGATTTTGGGTGAAATCAAAGATGCTCAGACAGGTGTTTTGACTGAAAAAGCTGATGCAGAATTCACATCATTTGCCTTGATGTTTGAATTTTCAGGGGACAAGAATAAAACACGTCACGTCCTTTACTACTGTTCAGCGAGCCGTCCAGGCAATGGCTCAAAAACCAAAAATGGTACAAATGTCAACGAGCGTGAACTTGGCTTTAAGGCAAGTCCTCGTCCTCTGGATTCAGTTGTTAAACGTTCTATCACGTCAGCTGATAATAAAGAAATTTATGACAACTGGTTCAAGAAAGTATATGAGCCTACTGCGGTTGCAGCTTAAGGAGAAAATCTATGCGTAAAATCGTTTTGGTTGGTGATCAGGAGTATGAGTTAGGAACTAATGGCTACACTCCTATCGCCTACAAGCAACAATTTGGGAAAGATTATTTTCAAGATTTGTTCTCGATGTTGAAAAATCAATCATTCATGAATGAATTGAACAAGCTGGAAACCGATAAGGAGTTGACAGCGACTAATATTGATATTTCGATGTTGTCAGATTTTGACATGACCTTTTTCAACCGTCTTTTTTGGACCTTTGCTAAATCTGCAAACCCTAACATCAAGCCTTATGAACAATTCTTCATGGAAATGGAAGTCTTCCCGATTCAGGAAGTTGGACCTGTGCTGATGGAAATGCTGAATGCGAGCATGACGACAAAAAAGCACCAGATGAATCGGAATCAGCTAGCGAAGAAATCTTCACAGTAGAGTCCTATTTGTCCTGCTGTAAAGAAACTGGTCTGTCTATCGATGATCTAAAGCACATCTCAATCGGAATGGCTCTAGATTATCAGACGGATTATGTGAATTTACGGAGTGAGGATAAGGGTGGCGAACGGAAAGCCACGCAAGCTGATTTTGACAGTTTTTAAAGAAAAAATGAGTGCTGAGAGAGCGATTCTAAGACCAAGTTCCTTGTTCTGACTGCATTATCAGTGGTATAAGTTCTCTCAGCGCTTTTCTATTTTTTGAGAAAGGAGGAAATATGGCAGGAAATATCAAAGGTATCAAAATTGAAATTGATGGCGACACGCAACCTTTACAGAAGGCGCTGAAAAATGTCAATAAGGCTGCTACTGATGCAAGTCAGGAGTTGAAACAGATTGACAAGGCCTTGAAGTTTGATACAGGAAACGTAACGCTCCTGACTCAGAAGCAAGAAGTCTTGCAAAAGCAAGTTGCGACGACCAAGGAGAAGCTAGAAACTTTGAGACAAGCTCAGTCTCAGGTAGAACAGCAGTTCAAAAATGGTGATATCGGCGCTGATCAGTACCGAGCTTTTCAACGTGAAGTTGAAACTACCAAGAATGTCCTTAAAGGTTATGAAGGCAAACTTGCTAATGTCAACCAGGCACTTGCTGAGAATGGGAGTGCTACTCAGAACAACAAGAACCAATTAAAAGAATTGCAAAATGAGCAGAAGCAACTGGCTAGCGAGAATGAAAAAGTAGTCAGTTCATTCAAATTGCAAGAAAGTCAGCTAGGAGCTAACGCAAGTGAAGCTGACAAATTGGCGCTTGCTGAGAAAAGGATTGGAGCTCAATCTGATATTGTTGCTCGGCAGATTGAAAATCTAGAAAAACAACTAGCTCTTACAAAGCAAGAGTATGGTGAAAATTCAGCTGAAGCCAATAAAATGGAAACCCAGTTGAATCAAGCTAAAACAGCTTACTCAAATCTCTCTCAAGAGATGAGTAACCTTGGGAACGCTGGTAAACAAGCGAGCGGAACCTTAAGCGAGACAAACAATCTCTTAAAAGCTGAATTGCTCAATCAATTTTCTGAAAAGTTATCAGATATCAGTCAAAAGTTGGTTGATTTTGGAAAGAGTGCTCTTGAAGCCTTTCGTCAAGTTGACGAAGGTATGGACATCATTGTTACTAAAACTGGTGCTGGTGGTGAAGCGCTTGAAGAAATGCAAAAAATCGCAAATGATATTGCGACAGAGTTACCGACGGACTTCTCAACTGTCGGGAATGCCGTGGGAGAAGTCAACACACAATTTCAATTGACCGGAGAGGCATTGAAAAACGCTTCAGAGGACGTTATCAAATTTGCAGAAATAAATGGTTCGGATGTAACTAATGCGACCATACAATCGAAACAAGCGTTGGAAGCTTATGGATTGTCTGTCGAAAATTTATCTACTGTTTTAGATTCGACCACTTTCGTGGCTCAAGCTACAGGTGTTTCGGTAGATGACTTGATGAAAAAGGCAACTGACGGTGCACCTCAAATTAAGTTGCTAGGTCTAAGTTTTGAAGAAGCGGTCACCCTTATTGGCCAATTGGAGCAACATGGTGTAGATTCATCTGCTGCATTGTCTGGTTTGACAAAGGCCGCAGGAGCTTATGCCAAAAAAGGCAAATCTATGACAGAGGGTTTGAAAGAAACCATCGATTCTATCAAAAATAGTAAGAGTGAGACAGAAGCTCTTAGCACTGCGATGGAAATTTTTGGAGCAAAAAAAGCTCCTCAAATGGTTGACGCAATCAAACGTGGAGCACTAAGTTTTGAAGAATTAGGCTATACATCCCAAGTATCAGCCGGACTAGTATCCTCAACATACGAATCTACGCTTGATCCTATTGACAAATTTAAGACAGCTCAAAATTCAGCTACCTTGGCCATGTCTGAACTAGGCGCTGCGATTGCAGAAGTCTTGGCCCCTGTTTTTGAAATGCTAGGGAATATCGTCAAGGGTTTTGCTGAATGGTTTGGTGGCTTACCTGGACCGATTAAAGAGTTTGTAGTGGTTATGGGTACTGTTGTGGCTATTGTAGGTGTAATTGTCCCTATATTTTTGACACTACAAGCGGCTGCAACTGCTTTGGAGATTTCGATTGGTGCAATGATCACAGCTGCTCTCCCAATTATCGGGACAGCTTTAGCGATTGCTGCTGCTGTTGCAGGAGTAGTAATTGCTTTAAAATATCTCTGGGATACAAACGAAGGTTTTCGTGAAGTCGTTACCACCGTTTGGAATGCGATTCTTGAAGTCATCAACGCAGTCGTATCAGAGATTTCTAATTTTGTCATGAGTATCTTTGGGACGGTTGTTACTTGGTGGACGGAGAACCAGGAACTTATCAGGACAAGTGCTGAGACTGTTTGGAATGCCATTTCAACAGTTATTGAAACGGTCATGACGTACATAGGTCCACTCATTCAAGCCACATGGGATAATATCCAACTTGTCATTACAACAGCTTGGGAAATCATCAAGACCGTTGTTGAGACTGCAATCAATGTTGTCCTTGGTGTTATCCAAGCAGTTATGCAGATTATTACTGGTGATTGGTCAGGAGCTTGGGAAACCATCAAGGGAGTATTCTCTACTGTATGGCAAGCTATTCAAAGCATTGTTCAGACCATTTTATCAGCTATCCAGAGTTACATTTCAAATATCCTCAACGGTATTTCAGGAACTGTATCAAATGTCTGGAACGGCATCAAGGATACTGTCTCAAATGTGTTAAATGCTATATCTAGTACTGTATCAAGTGTTTGGGAAGGTATCAAGAGTACCATTTCAGGTGCAATAAACGGTGCAAAAGATGCCGTATCTTCAGCTATTGAAGCTATCAAAGGATTGTTTAACTTTAGTATCAGCTGGCCACATATCCCACTACCTCACTTCTCTGTAAGTGGTTCGGCCAACCCATTAGATTGGTTGAGCCAAGGAGTGCCAAGCATCAGCATCGAATGGTATGCCAAGGGCGGTATCATGACGAAACCGACCATTTTTGGAATGAATGGCAATAGCCTTATGGTTGGTGGTGAAGCTGGGAACGAAGCAGTATTGCCACTTAATGATAAAACACTTGGAGCCATCGGTCGAGGTATCGCTCAGACTATGGGTGGAACTTCACCGACCATCAACATTACTATTACTGGTAACACTGTCAGAGAAGAAGCTGACATCAGTCGGATTGCTGATGAGGTGGCTCAGCGTATTGCTGATGAATTACAACGTAGGACACAATTGAGAGGAGGATTTGCATGATAAAGCATAATGAGCTTGTGATTGACGGTGTGAGAACATCGTCTTTTCCTTTTAAGGTCATTGTCCATGATTCTCCCTCAATTGCTTTAGGAGAGAGCAAGACAGCTCTCTTGGAGCATGGTGGTATCAGTGGAGCAATCGTTCAGACGAACAAACATAGGGAACTGGTCAAGAAACCTTATACGATTTACTTGGTCAAACCTACTGAAGAACAGATGAACCAATTTATGAGTCTGTTTATCCGTGAGAAGTTCTGGCTAGAGAGTGGGCGAGTCAAAACAACTAGACTCTGGTGTTATAAGGTCAATGTGACTGATCTTGAAGAAGTGCAACCTGGTCTTTACATGACCAAAGCAACCTTCACTTGCCACCCTACCAAATACTTTAAAGGCACCGATACACAAAGATTGACAAGAAGTGGGACTTTAACCGTGCAAGGTTCTGCACTTGCCTTTCCTAAAATCACAATCGTTGGTCAGAGCGCTGCTGAGACTTCGTTTACAATTGCTGGGCAGGTCATTAGGCTTGAAAGGCTTGCTGAGTCGCTTGTGATGGTCAACAATCCTGATAATCCTAGTTTTAAGACAACAACAGGAAAACCAGTGAAATGGTCAGGGGATTTTATCACAGTTGATCCAGCGAAAGTGAATAATATTGGGGTTGTTTTGGGTCCAGGTATTCAATCACTTGAAATTGAGACGGTTTGGGGGTGGGCATAATTGCTTTATCTACTTAATAAAGATGTGAGAACCGTTCGGTGGAACGGGGAGCCACTTCATGAAGCGACTTCGGCGATTGTTAAAGAGACCATGAATGGCGATTTCACCTTAACTGTGAAATATCCTATTTCTGACTCTGGTATTTATCAACTCATCCAAGAAGATATGTTGATAAAAGCGCCGACTCCTGTTCTTGGTGCGCAGCTATTTCGCATCAAGAAACCTGTTGAGCACAATGACCATCTTGAAATCACAGCCTATCACATTTCAGACGATGTGATGCAACGTTCTATCACACCAGTAAGTGTGACTAGTCAGAGCTGTGGCATGGCTCTTTCTCGCATGGTTCAAAACACCAAAACCGCTTTGGGGGATTTTTCATTCAATAGCGATATCCAGGACCGTAGGACATTCAACACGACTGAGACAGAAACTTTGTACTCTGTATTGCTAGACGGCAAGCATAGTATCGTCGGAACGTGGGAAGGAGAGCTGGTTCGTGATAACTTTGCGATGACTGTCAAGAAGAGTCGTGGCGAGAATCGTGGTGTTGTTATTACAACGCACAAAAATCTGAAGGACTACCAACGCACAAAAAACAGTCAGAATGTTGTCACAAGAATTCACGCAAAGTCGACTTTTAAGCCTGAAGGTGCTGAAAAGGAAACGACTATCAAAGTGACTGTTGATAGTCCTCTTATCAACTCTTATCCTTACATCAATGAAAAAGAGTATGAGAACAACAATGCTAAAACTGTTGAAGAGTTGCAGAAGTGGGCACAGTCTAAATTTACAAATCAAGGCATTGACAAGGTCTCTGATGCTATCAAAATTGAAGCCTATGAACTTGATGGGCAAGTTGTTCACATGGGGGATACGGTCAACCTCAAGAGCTGGAAACACAATGTCGATGCATTCAAGAAAGCTATTGCTTATGAGTTCGATGCCTTAAAAGAAGAATACATCTCTCTGACTTTCGATGATAAGGCGGGAACTGGTGGTTCTAGAGCTTCTGGTGGCTTATCTAGTGCAGCCGATGCCATCCTTGGTGTGACAGAATCAGCTCAAGAAATTGCCCTTGAAAAGGCTCTTCAAAATGCTGACTTAGGCTTTGATCACCAAGCTGGATTGTTAAGACAAGAAATTGCGGACGGTATCGAACTTGCCAGAGCTAAAGCCGAAGAAGTCAAGCAAGAACTGTCTGACACCATCGACCAGCGCTTTAGCAGTTTTGATAATGGCCCTCTACAAGAAATCAAGCGCAAGGCTATAGAAGCTTTACAAAACGCTGGCGCAAGTGGCTTACTCGCTCAGGAAGCGAAGCGGATTGGCTTGGATTCGATTACCAAGCTTGAGGAGTTTAAGAGACAAACCTTTAACACTCAATCGGCATTGTCAGGCGCTATAGATGCTCTGAAACGGACGGTCACAAGTGAGGTCAACCAAGCGTCAGAACATCGCAGAACGACCACAGAGGCTCTTAGTCGTATGACTGGACAGATGAACGGATTTGCGACGAAATCAGAAGTCGCTCAGGGTATCGATGGATTGACTCAGACTTTCGCTAAAATGAAGGTCGGGGGTCGCAACTACGCTGAAGACTACGACTTTTCAAGAGGTCTTTGGCAGTATAGTCAAGGCGACAGTAGTCCTGTTGACTGGAAAATCATCAACGGCGAATATAACGTCAAAGGCACGACTAACACCTGGAAGCAGATGCAAATCTATTCGAAAGAGGGGAGCCGAGCTTCAGGTAAGAATTCGACAGCTCTTCTTGATTTGGATATTGGCGAGACTTACACCCTCTCATTTCAAGGGATTTGCTATTCTGGTTCTCCCAATGTCTGGATATCCTTAAGAGCCAATCGAACGGCGCCTGGAAATTCTGAAATCATGAATGGCAATTTCAATCTCACGTCTAACTGGCAGACTTATCAAGTCACTATTCCAGCTTTGACCAAGCCTGATAATTTCGATTTCTGGAGAATTATTCTTGGTTATAACGGAATTGGACATGTGGCGTTTCGTAAAGTCGAATTAACCAGAAGTTCTACTCGTATAGATGCAGGACCTGCTCCTGAAGATGGTAGGACGGATCTTGTCGTTGCTAAGTCTGAATTTCAGAAAACTGCTGAAGGCTTGCGAACTAACTTGTCAGCTATTCAGGAATATGTCAATAAAGACGGTCAGCGAAAAGAAGAATTACAACGCTACACTCGTGAAGAGAGCGCTCGTCAAGCTAGCGCTGTCCGTGAGCTGGTCTCTCGTGATTATGTTGGTAAGGCTACTTATCAAGAGGACGTGAGAGGCATTGAGCGTAGGTTTGAAGCTATTACCAACCCCCGAAATGGTACGATAGCTACTCAGATTGCCAACTACAAGCAATCAGTTGATGGCAGATTCGCAGGCATCACTTCATTAATTTCTGGCAAGGCAAATCAGACGGACTTTCAAAGAGTCAAGGAGACTAGTCAGCTTTACGAGAGAATTTTAGGAAATACAGATAATGGCATTGCTAATAATGTGGCTCGTATGGCTCTGACGAATCAACTGTTTCAAGTTGAGGTGGCAAAAGCATCATCAAGTGGACGAAATCTATTCTTGAATTCATTATTCAAGCGTGATTTAAGAGAAAAATACTCAACGTACAAGTTATATGATGACAACACTCAGACAAAAGGGCAATTGGCTGTAAGCATTGATTATGATAATCAATTTAGAGGAGTGAATACGTTAAAGATTGTATCGACTTTTAATGGAAAAATCGATAATCAAAAAATCACATTCGCTATCGGCGGAAATGGCCGCACTGGCCGAGATGATGAGTTTAAGAATAAATCAGTAAGATTTAGTTTTTGGGCGAAATCTACTGTCAATAATACGAATTTTCAAGCAAGAGCAGGATATAGAGGTGTTGTTAAAGGTGTCTCATTGACTACTGATTGGCAATTTTACGATGTTGAGTTCGTAAGAAACGAAAATTCAAACGCTACTAGTGAGTTAATCTTACATGTTCTTTCAAATGCGACCGTTTGGATTGCATTTCCAAAAATTGAAATCGGAACAGTATCAACTCCATTTTCAGAAGCTCCTGAAGATACAGATGAAGCTATTCGCTCGGTTCAGAGTCAACTAAGTGGCTCATGGGCGGTTCAAAATATCAACGGCGCAGGTGATTTGATTTCAGGGATCAATCTTGGAGCCAATGGTTATAACCGATTTGACGGGAAATTGACTCACATTACTGGCGAGACCTTGATTGATAAGGCGGTTATCAAGTCTGCTATGGTTGATAAGCTAAAGACTGCAAACTTTGAAGCTGGTTCAGTGACTACTGTTGTTTTGGATGCTGAAGCTGTCACGGCTGATAAATTGAAAGTTGATCAGGCATTTTTCAATAAACTTGTCGCAAATGAAGCCTACTTGAGTCAGCTCTTTGCTAAGCAAGCCTTTATCAACCGTGTTCAGAGTGTTACGCTTGATGCCAGTCAAATCAAAACTGGTGTCTTGACTGGTGGAAGAATACAAGGGAGCATCATCACGGGATCTAGTATCTCAGGTGGGACAATCACAGGTTCTAGTATTTCTGGTGCGACTTTAACAGGTCATACGAAAATCCAATTAGGAACATACGGCTCATTTGATGCCGTTGATGGTGGTCTTCAAATCAATGTACCTCGAACGGTCAATTCAAAAGATGGTTTGGGAGTACAATTTATAGGTTCTTACGGCCGTGGAACAAACGTACCATATGGACTTTATGTATATAAAGATTCAGATTTGACTACCAGCGGGACATGGTTGGATAGCGATGACTTTCTTATAACCGTCAATGGATACATCAATGCGAAGGGAATCGGTTGGCTCAAGACAGGGCAAGGAAGTGTTAACGGTAAAACAACAGGTACTATTGGACTCTGGAATTCAGACAATGTATCTTTGAGTTTTGGTGGATCAGGGAATGATATCTACTATAGTTACAATGGCACAGCATACAGTCTGTGGTCAGTTGTCAATCAACACTTCTCAGACAGACGTCTGAAAGAAAACATCGTTGAATGTAAGCACAAGGCTCTTGATTATATCAAACAATTCCAGTTCAAGGAATACGACTGGAAGAAGCAAGAGGATAGACCACAACAAGCACACACGAAGATTGGTTTGATTGCCCAAGAGGTTCAAGCAGTAGATCCTACGCTTGTTTACGAGAACGGCGACACGCTGAACCTGGATAATCTCAGATTAACTAATATCGCTCTCAAGGCGATTCAGGAACTGTCTCAACGAATCGAGACACTAGAAAGGAAATTAGCATGAATGCATTAGAAATTATCGCACAGGACGTAGCACGAATCACGTTAGAGAAAGCAACCTTCCAGTCATTGTATCTGGAAGAAGTTCAAAAACGTGAAGCATTAGAAAAACAACTTGAAGAGTTGAAGAACCAACTCGAACCTAAACACCAAGAAGGAACAGTGGAGGAATAAAAAATGGCAACAGAGTATACATTGAGAAGCAAATACTTGAAATTTGACACAACAGAAGTCGTGATTCATCGTGAATCGCCTTATACAATTTTTTCTCGAGAGCTACCTGGAGATCAGACAGCTAAGTCAGACGAAGAATTGATTGAAGCAGTTAAAAGTATCATTCGTGCAGAACTTGATCCAGGAGCAGCAATCGTTAAAACACAGGCGCAGCTTGAACAAGCTGAGCAACAGATTGCTCAAAACAAGAGCGAACAGGATAGACTTTCTACGCTTGCAAATAAAATCGATAAAGTAGTGCGTGTTATGGCACAAGATTCAATTATGGGTGAGAAGATTGCCTACGGAACAACCTACAAGGAGCTTGTAGAACTCTTCCCATTTGCAGAAGAAGGCAAGGCCTATCAACCAGGGGATATGTTTGTTGTTGAAGATCCTGAACACGCTGAATTGAATGGCGAGGGCAAGCGCGTCTTGATTCAGACAAATCAGGCTTTCACTTACAAAGGCGAATCTATCAAGCAACTTGAAAGTGGACCATCCCAAAATGGCCTTCTTGCAATTTGGAAGTGGGACGGGCAAAAGAATGGAAGTGATCTTGATACCACTCGAGTTCCTGCACAATAGATTGGAAGTGGTCTGATTGGAATTACTAGCATTTCTAGATAAACTAAGCCCGATTCTAATCGTGATCATTCCTAGCTATTTTTCATTCAAGAGCACGCAGAATACGAAAGAGACTGACAAACAAATCAGTCTCTTATCTGACAAAATTAGCGCTATTGAAAAAACAGTCTCAAATGTTGAGAACATTGGCAAAGATAATAGCAAAGGCTTGACCATTATTGGAAAAGGTCTTCAAAGATTACAACGTTTTCGATTGCAAGAAAACCTAAAAAAAGCAATTAGACGAGGCAATACCACTCAGCATGAGATTGAGGAATTGTCTCGTCTTTATGAAAGTTATGTCGAGCTTGGTGGAAATGGAGCCATCAAGGTATTGTATGAAAAATTTCTTGCATTGGAAATCGTGGAAGAAAATATAAATGCAACAGATTGAGTTAAAAATAAGGACTTAAAGGAGGTACGAAAATGGCCAATGTTCACAATTCAACCAATCTTGAGCAAGTGGATGGTGGCTTTTTGGTCAAACAAGGCGATGTGGCATCCACGTTCGCCTTCTCTTTGTTAGATGAAAACCACATGTCTATCCCTCAACTCGAAGGTCAAGAGGCATCCATCACGCTAACAAAGGACCAAGAGCAGATTAAGAAAAAAGCCATTGTAACTAACGGAACAGTGGCTTTTAATTTGGATAAGATTCTGCCTGTCGGACTCTATCGAATCGAGATTTCAGCTGGTGGATTCACATTTCCAAGCGATGACTCGACGCAAATTCGAGTGACAAAATCGGATAAGAACTTGGTAACAGAAGAAATCCACTCACTCAAAGAGCTGGATATTTCGGAAGAAGTCAAAAAACAACTCGCAGGTAGGACCACAGGTAACGCTGAAGTAGGTTTTGAATTCCCTGACCTGCTCATGTATTACAACTTAGGAAAGGTATAGAGAATGGACACAACTAAATTAACGGCATTCGCTCAAGCAGTCGGCGTTGACATTAAAGAGTTGAAGCAATTGCTAAATGGTAAGGTCGATAATGCTACTGTCAACCAACTAATTGAGCAAGCCAAGACCGCAGTCAAGAACGATATTTTGGGCGAAGGTGTATCTGAACAATTTGACACCCTTAAAGAAATCGCTGATCATATCGCTAATCTGAGCGGTGATACTGGTGGAGCAGTGGTTCAGAAGATTGCAGACCTCGGAAATCGTATTGATGCTATTGCAAATATTGACCTTGTAGCAACGTATAATCAAGCGAAAGCGTGATTACTATGAGCAATTTCGAAGAATTTGCAAGAGCAGTCGGCAAGGATGTCAAGAACATCAAAGAGCAACAATTGACAAAAAGTGAATTCAATTCAAAGGACTGTATCACTGGCAATTCAGAATACGATTTTCTGAAGCGCAGTGTTCAAGAGTTGGAAAAACAAAATAAATTGCTGCAGGAGCAGTTGGCTCTCGTTAAGCCAGCTCCTAGAAGAGCACCGATGGCTTACATGTTAGATAGAACAACCGTCCCATGGACAATATGGTTTGATAATGGATGTGGATTACAGATGCCTTCGTATAGCGAAACAGCTACAATTTATGGTTACGGTCAAAACATCGATTTACAAAGCAAGAAATGGCAACAATTTCCCATCGTTGGGAATATCATTTCGCTATCAAGTGGGAATTTGACATTAGATAATGTAAAGAATACAGTAGACGCAATATACTGGGCAGATGATACAACTGTATTAAATTCTATAAAAAACAAAGACGACTATGATTGGGCTAACGCTCGATGTGGAGAAGAAGGTGCTAAAGAACAATGGCAGTGGAGACGTGAAGCAAACATCATTCGTGTGATGTACCAGCTCGGTATCTGGGATGCTAAAACCGTCGAAAGCTTAGGCGCAGTTAGGCGCTAGGAAGGAAAAATAACATGCAACAGATTAACGAAATTTTACTAAACGGAGCAATCAGCATCCTAGTCATTTTGGTTGGGATTGTGGTTAAGGCAGTCAAAGACTACCTTGTAAAAAAAGGTGGTGAACAGACTGTCAAAATCGTGGAAATCTTGGCTAAAAATGCGGTCAATGCCGTGGAGCAGGTATCGGCTGAAACTGGATATAAGGGTGAGGAGAAGCTGGAACAGGCACGAACTAAAATCCGTGCTGAACTATCAAAATACAATATTAGTATGACTGACAAAGATTTGGACACATTCGTTGAATCTGCTGTGAAGCAGATGAATGATGTGTGGAAAGGAGAATAGCAATGGATATTGATACAAGTAGACTAAGAACTGACTTGCCACAAGTAGGAGTTCAACCGTACAGACAAGTACACGCTCACTCAACTGGTAATCCAAATTCTACTGCCCAAAATGAAGCAGACTACCACATGCGGCGACCTGTCGAGTCAGGCTTCTTCTCCCACGTTGTTGGGAACGGACGTGTGATGCAGACCTGGTATACTGACAGGGGAGCCTATGACGTAGGAGGTGGCTGGAACGTTGAAGGATACGGTCAAGTTGAGCTTATTGAAAGCCATGAAACTCAAGAAGAATTTGATCGTGATTACAGGCTTTACGTCCAATTGTTGCGTGACCTTGCTGATGAAGCTGGCATTCCTAAAACGCTAGATTCTGACAGCTTGGCTGGAATTAAGACGCACCAATACTGTACTTATAACCAGCCACGAAACTACTCTGACCATGTGGATCCATATCCTTACTTAGCCAAGTGGGGCATTAGTCGTGAGCAATTCAAGAAGGATATCGAAGGTGGGATCTCTACTGAAGCAGGTTGGCGCCAGGATGCTTATGGCTGGTGGTGGGAAGAGTCAGACGGCTCTTATCCAACAAACGATTGGAAGCAGATCAACGGCGAGTGGTTCAGATTCGACGATAAGGGATATTGCCTAATCAATAAATGGTTTTTCGATGGAAAATACTGGTTCTACCTTGATAAGCGCGGTGCAACCGTAACTGGTTGGGTATTTATCAACCATCGCTGGTATTACTTCGATAATGACGGTGGCATGGTCAAAGGCTGGGTTAAGTATCGAGAAACCTGGTATTATCTTGACGATAAAGACGGATATATGTTGTCTAAGCAATTTATCAAGTCTGGCGATGGTTGGTACTATCTGAAGGCAAACGGTGAACTTCACACAGATCCAGCATTCAAAACCGAACCAGACGGGCTTATCACTATAGTTGATAAACCAAAAGAAGAGAAATAAAAACAGAAAGAATAAAAAATTATTACACTAGACCGCAGGCTTATGCTTGCGGTTTTTTTGTTTGCAATAATAAAAGCAGTGACCGAAATCACTGCTTATCAGCTATAGCAAATTCATAGAGCTTTTCTGCCGTTAGAAGCGCCATTTTGTCCATGCTGGTTTTTCCTTTTCTGATGTCAGAAACAGTAGTCCAAGGAACTCCAGCGCCTTGCGAAATAGCAGATGTAGACATCGAACTGTCTAACAATTCTTGAATAACTTTTCTCATATTATTTGTCCTTTTTATTTTTTAGATAAATGTATACATTGATGGCAATTATAAAAATAGCTATTGCACTAACCATTGCTTTTCCTCTTTTCATTTGATAAAATAGAGGTGTGAGGGGCTTTCGCCCCCACCTCTTAGCGTTTACCTTTTTCTTTTGCGGGAGTTGGGTTTACGCTTTTTGTTTTGCCTGGCGACCGTTATTGCGGTCACTAGACTTGCGATAGCAGTTACTGTTTCAGGGATATTATCTATCGCCTTTTCAAGCAACCTAAGCCAATCTTCTTTGTTCAACTTCCTCACCTCCTTTCCTTATCTTGATTATATTATATCACGGTACACCGAGAAAGTCAAGCGTTTTGATAAAGTTTTTTTATTTTTTTCAAAAAAATAGACCTTGTCCAGAGGTCGGGGAGTTGGAGGGGACACCCTCCAAGAGTGTTGATTTAATAAGATTTTATTTTACCTTTTTCATAATAATCTCCCTATAAAGTCACCGCATTCGGTGGCTTTTTTTTCAGTTGAAGAAAAAAACAGTGGGTATTAAGTCTCTAGATTAAGTCTTGATTTGGTAGCCCCAGATCTACGAGTTTTCAACATTTGGGTAAATTGCTTAAAGTTGTGAATTGAGAAAAGAAGTTTTGGTAAAAGAAGCTTTTTGAATTCTCAAATACCAACAAATCGTTCAATTTGCCATCACATCAAAGGCGCATAACTAAGAAAAAATGAGGTTGGGATTTCTGATCCCAGCCTCTTCAGTGAACTATTTTCTTGAGAATTTGTAAGTTAGACAAACTTGAATTTTTTTCTGAATCAGCTTACTTGATTATCTGATTTATCACTTTGAAATTGCTGTATTTCGTGCATAAAAGCATCTGCCTTTAGTTTAGCTGTGATGATACTGACACTTTTTAGCTTATTTATTTTTTTCTCATGTAATGCCACACAAATAGGATTTTTAATTTTTATGGTTAACTTTACACAGTTAAAGGGACGCCTTTTAATGGTTAGTTGTTCAATATCTTGAAGTTTAAATTGATAATGTAACAGGCTGTGGCCTCTATTGCTATAGGTATAATACTGAACAATATTGTTTTTATAAACTTCTAATTTTACTCCATTTATGAAGAGAGAATAGCTCATAAACCATATAAGGAGGGGAGCATAAATTAGCACTATCGCCATAACAATCTTGTCTGAAAAATCAGTATTACAAGCCATCAGGTGCTTTAGAATCCAGAGAACCATAACAGATAAAGATATTATGGATGGCCCTCCTACTCTATTAAATGTATCTTTGTAAGGGGACATCAAGATAAGTTTTGGGTCATCCTGTAAACATTCTAATTGCATTAGTTATCCTTTCATCTTGTTTGTAATTTAAATCTCAGGATAATCATCTCTTGGAGACTTATAGTTAAAAATGTTTCAATAGATTTGGACATTCCGTATCAGTTGTCTCCTTTACTTTCAGTTCATGATTTCTAATGCTTCTCTCAATTTTGCTACTATTATACTCTTTTTAAAACATTATTTCTACAAACCAGAGATTGAATAATATCTAAAGTTAGTTACTGCAAATATTACAGAGCTCTTTTTTTGTCTAGAAAAACATGCTATAATGATAGAATTGATAGGCGAGAAAAGAGAGAAGCTATGGATTATACAGTTGAAGAAAAAGAAGCATTTATGAGAGAGGCCTTAAAGGAGGCAGAGATTGCTCTTGCCCACGATGAAATCCCAATAGGTTGCGTAATTGTAAAGGATGGAGAAATCATTGGTCGGGGGCACAATGCACGTGAGGAGTTGCAACGTGCGGTTATGCATGCAGAGATTATGGCCATCGAGAATGCGAATCTGAGGGAAGAGAGTTGGCGCTTACTCGACTGTACACTTTTTGTGACTATTGAGCCTTGTGTGATGTGCAGCGGGGCGATTGGGCTTGCCCGTATCCCTAAGGTAGTTTATGGGGCTAAAAATCAGAAATTTGGTGCAGCTGGAAGTCTGTATGATATTTTGACAGATGAACGTCTTAATCATCGTGTAGATGTTGAAACAGGGATTTTAGAGAGTGAATGTGCAGGTATCATGCAGGAATTTTTTAGAAATCGACGGAAAAAATAATTTCTCTTTTAAAATCTTTGGGAATGTGGTATAATAATTAATGGAGCAACAGTTCTGCGTGAAGCGGGTCAGGGGAGGAATCCAGCAGCCCTAAGCGAAGTGAATTGTGTGCTCTTTTTTTGTGCTTTAAAGAAAATAGTTTAAGTATGGCTAAATAGGAATGAGTTTGTTAATAAAAGGGAAAATAAGTGACATTTGAAATGTCTTTAAATTTTTTTGTATGATTTTATTGTTTGCTTTTTGATAGTACACTTTTCTTTATTTTATATAGAAGATTTTTCGTGCTTTTTTCGAATAAATAAGATAAAATAGCCTAGAATGAAAGATTAAAAAGAGGGAAAATATGAAAATTCGTGGTTTTGAATTAGTTTCTAGTTTTACAGATGAGAGTTTGCTACCGAAGCGTGAGACAGCACATGCAGCTGGTTACGACTTAAAGGTTGCTGTGCGTACGGTCATTGCTCCAGGTGAGATTATCCTTGTTCCAACAGGGGTTAAGGCCTATATGCAACCGACTGAGGTTCTCTACCTCTATGATCGTTCTTCAAACCCTCGTAAGAAGGGCTTGGTTTTGATTAACTCTGTGGGTGTCATTGATGGAGATTATTATGGTAACCCAGGAAATGAAGGACATATCTTTGCACAGATGAAAAACATTACCGATCAGGAAGTTGTTCTTGAAGTTGGGGAACGTGTAGTTCAGGCTGTCTTTGCACCATTTTTGATTGCGGATGGCGATGCGGCAGATGGCGTTCGGACTGGTGGATTTGGATCGACAGGGCACTAAGATGAAGATTATCTTTGTACGTCATGGAGAGCCAGATTACCGTGAGTTAGAGGAGCGTTCTTATACAGGTTTTGGGATGGATTTAGCCCCTTTATCTGAGAAAGGACGGCAACAAGCTCAGGAACTGAGCAAAAATTCTTTGCTACACTCAGCTGATCTACTAGTTTCTTCTGCAGTCACAAGAGCTTTAGAGACTGCTAGCTATGTGGCTTGTGCTACTGGACTTCCTTTGAGAGTGGAGTCATTATTGCATGAATGGCAAGTCTATGAAAGTGGCGTAGAGAATTTTGAAAAAGCTCGTACTCTGTTTCTAGAAAATAATGGGGAGTTACTTCCCAATAGTCCTATTCAATATGAGATAGCTGAGGAAATGAGGTCTCGGTTTCTAGAATCTATGGGCAAGTACCGAGATTATCAGACAGTCGTTGTTGTCACTCATCGAATGCTCATGCGCCAATTTGTACCAGACGAGAAGATTGATTTTTGCCAAGTGATTGAATGTGAGATAGAGATATAGAAAGAAGCACAATGAAATGAGCTATAAGGATTTTCAAGCTTTTACCGCAGAGAATTGTCAAGGGTATAAGAAGGTGTATGAGATTAGTATTGGAGGTTTTCTTTACTTGGCTTTTCTTCCAGTAGACTATCAAAAAATCCTTTGCATTTCTTCAGAATATATGTCCATCATCGATAGTGAAAAAAGTCAAGTCACTCCAATAGATGGGGATTACGATGAGATAGAGTTAGTAGCTATGTGTGATGGTTACGACTCTCCTATCCCTATCGCTGGACAATATGGTGGAAGCCTTCCTTTGTATAATGGTAAAGACATCCGAGTGACAATGGATAAAGACCAATCTGAAGAATATCCGATTTTAACCATTTATTGGGAAGAGAATAAAGAAACTAGGACTCAAGTTTATAAAGGTTATTTACCCTATATTTTTGGATTTAGTCCTGATGGGGAGTATTATGTCCATGTGGATGATGGTGGACTGATTGTTCTGAAAAGAAATAGTTACTGATTTGGAAAATTAATAAGAGATTTTAAAATGAAAGGATTAGAATCATCGCAAAGAAAAAAGCGGCATTTATATGTCAAAATTGTGGGTATAATTCCCCTAAATATCTAGGACGTTGTCCAAACTGTGGGTCTTGGTCTTCTTTTGTAGAAGAGGTCGAGGTTGCAGAAGTCAAGAATGCGCGTGTGTCCTTGACAGGTGAGAAAACTAAACCTATGAAACTGGCTGAGGTAACTTCCATCAATGTCAATCGAACCAAGACAGAGATGGAGGAGTTTAACCGAGTTCTTGGTGGAGGAGTAGTACCAGGAAGTCTTGTCCTTATCGGTGGGGATCCTGGGATTGGGAAATCAACTCTGCTCTTACAAGTCTCAACCCAGCTGTCTCAAGTAGGAACTGTTCTCTATGTCAGCGGGGAGGAGTCTGCTCAGCAAATCAAGTTACGAGCGGAGCGCTTGGGGGATATCGATAGTGAGTTTTATCTCTATGCTGAAACCAATATGCAGAGCGTGAGAGCTGAGGTGGAGCGAATCCAACCAGACTTTCTTATCATCGACTCTATTCAGACCATTATGTCTCCTGAGATTTCAGGGGTTCAGGGATCGGTTTCTCAGGTGCGTGAGGTGACAGCTGAACTCATGCAGTTGGCTAAGACTAATAACATCGCTATCTTTATCGTCGGGCATGTGACCAAGGAAGGGACCTTGGCTGGGCCTCGGATGTTGGAGCATATGGTGGATACGGTGCTTTACTTTGAGGGGGAACGCCACCATACCTTCCGTATCTTGAGGGCGGTCAAAAACCGTTTTGGATCGACCAATGAAATTGGGATTTTTGAGATGCAATCAGGTGGCTTGGTTGAGGTTCTCAATCCGAGTCAAGTTTTCCTAGAAGAACGTTTAGATGGAGCAACTGGTTCGTCCATCGTGGTGACCATGGAAGGAACCCGTCCGATTTTGGCGGAGGTTCAGGCTTTGGTAACACCGACCATGTTTGGAAATGCCAAGCGTACTACGACAGGTCTTGACTTCAATCGCGCCAGCTTGATTATGGCTGTTTTGGAAAAACGGGCAGGTCTTCTCTTGCAAAATCAGGATGCCTATCTCAAATCTGCTGGTGGTGTCAAGTTAGATGAGCCTGCCATTGACCTGGCTGTTGCGGTTGCTATTGCCTCGAGCTATAAGGACAAGCCAACCAATCCTCAGGAATGTTTTGTAGGAGAATTAGGCTTAACCGGAGAGATTCGGCGTGTGAATCGTATCGAGCAGCGCATCAATGAGGCTGCTAAGCTTGGATTTACAAAAATCTATGTACCGAAAAATTCCTTGACTGGAATCAAACCGCCTAAGGAAATTCAGGTGATCGGAGTGACGACTATCGGAGAAGTCTTGAAAAAAGTATTCTCCTAATAGTTGTACTCAGGTTTAGATTACTAATTATTTTATTGCTAACATTTATTAAAACAAGGAGGAATTTCTGATGAAATTTTCTATGGACAGTCACATGCAATTTCCTTTGGTAGAGTTGTCACTCAATCAGGGAGAAACGGTCTTTATACAGCGCGGTAGCATGGTCTACCACACGCCTAACGTAAGCCTCAATACCCAGCTCAATGCTAGTGGTTCTGGTTTGGGACGTTTTGTCAAAGCTGTGGGGCGTTCCATGGTTTCTGGCGAAAGTACCTTTATCACGCAAGCTGTTGCTGAGTCTGACAACGGCAACCTTGCTTTAGCACCAGATACTCCTGGTCAAGTGATTGCTCTTGAGCTAGGAGAAAAGCAATATCGATTGAATGATGGAGCCTTTCTAGCTCTTGATGGTACAGCTTTCTATACAATGGAGCGTCAGTCTATTGGGAAGGCTCTGTTCGGGGGTCAAGGTGGTCTTTTCGTGATGACAACCCAAGGTCAGGGAACTCTTTTGTCTAATGCTTTTGGATCTATTAAGAAAATTGAGCTTCAAAATCAAGAAATAACTATTGACAATGCCCATGTGGTGGCTTGGAGTCAATCTTTGGACTATCATATCCACTTAGAAAATGGTTTCTGGCAATCTATTGGTACAGGCGAAGGAGTGGTGAATACCTTCCGAGGTACTGGTGAGGTTTATGTACAAAGTCTCAATCTTCAAAGCTTTGCAGGCTCTCTCAACAAGTATATCCAAAAAGAATCATAACAAAAAAAACTAGGATAGGGACTCAAGCTAGATGCTAGAAGTCTCTGTTCTAGTTTTTTTATATGGAAGTTGAAAACTGACAAGACAAAGAAAAGATGGTAAGATAGAAGATAAATAATTTGGTTTTCAAATTATCTTAAAAGTAAGAAAGTGTGTTGTCATGTCGTATTTTGAACAGTTTATGAAAGCCAACCAGGCTTATGTTGCCTTGCATGGGCAGTTAAATCTGCCAATCAAGCCGAAAACAAGAGTAGCCATTGTGACTTGTATGGACTCACGTCTGCACGTTGCACAAGCTTTGGGGTTAGCACTTGGAGATGCTCACATTTTACGGAATGCGGGCGGTCGAGTGACAGACGATATGATTCGCTCACTCGTGATTTCTCAGCAACAAATGGGAACAAGAGAGATTGTGGTTCTTCATCATACAGACTGTGGTGCTCAGACATTTCAAAACGAAGAGTTTCAAGAACATTTAAAAACTGAATTAGGGGTTGATGTCTCGAATCAAGATTTTCTCCCTTTTCAAGATGTTGAGGAGAGTGTTCGTGAGGATATGCAGTTACTTCGAGAATGCCCATTGATTCCAGATGATGTCGTTATTTCAGGGGCTGTTTATGACGTGGATACAGGCAGTATGAGAGAGGTATACTAACTTTTCCTTTGTGAGTTCCTATCTTCCCATGAGATAGAATGTATAAGTTGTCACATTTTTGCTTGAATATAGGGAATATAAATGAGCACAAGGCAAGGGTATAAATGTCTACTCTTGTCTTATTTTTTATTGAAAAATCAAGAAAAAAGCGCTACAATGGTAGTTGGAAAAATGTTGTGAAAAAACACAAGTGATACATAAATACTGGAGGAAATCATGTCTTTTTCTGATTTAAAGCTGTTTGCCCTTTCTTCAAATAGAGAATTGGCAGAGCGTGTGGCGCAAGAGATTGGGATAGAGTTGGGAAAATCGACTGTACGTCAATTTTCAGATGGAGAAATTCAAGTTAATATCGAAGAATCAATCCGTGGAAAACACGTCTTTATCCTACAATCAACTAGCTCACCTGTAAATGACAATCTGCTAGAAATTTTGATTATGGTAGATGCTTTGAAACGCGCCAGTGCAGAATCTGTTAACGTTGTTATGCCTTACTATGGCTATGCACGTCAGGATAGAAAAGCGAGAGCGCGTGAGCCAATCACTTCAAAACTTGTAGCAAATATGCTAGAAGTGGCTGGAGTGGATCGTTTATTGACGATTGACTTGCATGCTGCACAGATTCAGGGATTCTTTGATATTCCTGTCGATCACTTGATGGGTGCTCCTTTAATTGCAGACTACTTTGAGCGTCGTGGTATGGTTGGTTCTGACTATGTGGTTGTCAGTCCAGACCATGGTGGGGTGACTCGTGCTCGTAAATTGGCAGAGTTTTTGAAAACTCCGATTGCCATTATTGATAAACGTCGTAGCGTGGACAAGATGAATACTAGTGAAGTGATGAACATCATTGGTAAGGTAGAAGGCAAGACTTGTATCTTGATTGACGATATGATCGATACAGCTGGAACTATTTGCCATGCGGCGGATGCTCTTGCAGAAGCTGGTGCTGTCGAAGTTTACGCAAGCTGTACGCACCCAGTTCTTTCAGGGCCTGCTATGGATAATATCCAAAAATCAGCTATTAAAAAATTAGTTGTTTTGGATACTATCTACCTACCAGAAGAGCGTTTAATTGATAAGATTGAGCAAATCTCTATTGCACATCTCTTGGCAGATGCTATCATCCGTATCCATGAAAAACGTCCTCTATCTCCATTATTTAGTATTGAGAAAAAAATCTAACGAATTCGTTGGATCAGACAAAACTCCTAACAAAGTGATAGGCCTTGTTGGGAGTTTTCTTAATTAGATCAGAAAAATGTGAAAATTTCACTAATTGTTCGTTTTTTAGTCCATTTTTTTCCTTAATTCTTCGAGAATATTGCTTGTTTTTTAAAAATATAATAAATTTTACTCGTTTTTTACCAGAAATTTTATAAATACTTTAAGAAAAAGCTTGACAACTCTAATATATGTGATATAATTTGAGGTAGTAAGGATTATCCTTATAATTAAATTTTAAAATTAAAGAGGAGATAAAACATGAAGAAAGTTTTATTATCATCAGTAGCAGCTCTTGCAGTATTCTCAGCAGCAGCTCCAGTTTTTGCACAAGGAGAAAACCCAGCTTCTTCTAACCAATTGATCCAAAAGAAATATGTTTCTGAACGTGATATTGCAGATCAAGCTTATGCATACGTAGAAGCTCACCCAGAAGATATCGCAGCAGCTGTTGAAAAAGAACCTTCAGTGATTGCAGCTCGTGCAGAACTTGCTAAAGCTGAAGCAATCGTTGGTCACACTCATGAAAAAGCTGTAGCAGCTGCTAAAGCTAACCTTGATGAAGTTTTGGCTGATGCAACAAATTCACAACGTAACCGTGCAATCCAATACTTGCAAGAAACATACCGTAACGCAGCTAAAGCTCAAGGTAACTACTGGAACGACCCAACTGGTGTTGAAGACAACAAACCTAACCCAACTCGTATTGCTGAAGACCAAGCTAACCAAACTGGTCGTCCTGCAGTAACAGAAGAACAAGCAGCAGCTGACCAAGCAGCAGCTCAACCAGAACCTGGTAAACCAGGTGCTACAGACCAAGCTAAAAAAGCAGACGCTGCAGCTAAAAAAGCTGGAGCAAATGCTAAAGCAGGTCAAAAAGCTCTTCCAAAAACACACGCTGCTAAATAATTTTATTTAAAAAGTAGCCAATCACTGAAACTTGGTTTCAGTGATTTTTTTGGTAAAAAATGAGGAGGAAAAGATGAGTAGACGTTCTACGACAAAGAAATCACCAATTACTAAAATAATTGCTTCAATCGTTGCAGTAGCTATCGTTGCTTTGGGAGGCTTCTTTATCTATAAAAGCTTCCTAGCTCCAAGTGGAGATAAGCTAAATGATGCAAAGGTTACTCAGGAAGCTCCAAAGCAAACCTATACTGCTAGCCAAGAAGAAAAAGAATATCTCGCTAATAAGTTTAAAGGCTTGCTCGCAACAAACTCTGAAACGGTTGGCTATGTATATATTCCTGGTACACAGTTAGATGAGCCAGTTGTTCAAACAACGGATAATGCGACTTATTTGGATAAGCGTTTTGATGGCGTTAACGAACCTTTAATGGGTGCAGTCTTTATGGATGCTGATAACAAGAAGGACTTTAGTGATCGATTGACTTGGTTATTTGGTCATGCTCGTGGTAGTAAAGTTCCTGACCACCGCATGTTTAAAGATGTGAATTACTTCAGTCGCCAAGAATATTTTGATGAACATCCTTATGTAGTCATTGAAACTCCAGAGAGAAAGTATTATTATGAAGCTGTTGCTATGATTATTGTTCCAGAAGAAACAGCTTTTTACCGTACTTCTTTTGATGATGATGCGGATTTTGAGAAACAGCTAAATATTATTTATGATACTGCAGAGGTTAAGAAACCAAATGTTAAGGTATCAGCTAAGGATAAATATCTTGTTCTTTCTACTTGTCGTGAAGAAGATGATACGATTCGTGCCAATCTCTACCTTCGACAAATTCCTGACTCAGAGATGAGTGACTTTGTCAAACAACATGGAGAAAGCCTTCAGTATAAACCAACAAGAGAATAATCTTTAAATAAAATTTTTATGAATCCTCCTCAAATTAAATGAAATAGTTTAATTTTGGGAGGATTTTTTGATTTTATAGTAAATTTCTGCAAACCCTTTCAAAATATGCTATACTGATGAAAAAGGAGGATTTTTATGACTCAAGAATTTATCAATCCAAGTGATGGCGTGATCCGTCAGTATCTAGCAAACAGTAAGACTCTAGCAGTAGTAGGCTTGTCTGATCGTGAAGAAACAACTAGCAATCGAGTGACAAAGGAAATGCAGGCTCGTGGCTATAAAATCATACCAGTAAACCCTAAGGCTGCAGGTGGGGAAATCTTGGGAGAAAAGGCTTATGCCAGTCTAGCTGAGATTCCTTTCCCTGTAGATATCGTCAATGTCTATCGTCGTAGTGAATTTCTGCCTGATGTAGCACGTGATTTTCTCAAGGCTAATGCTAAGATTTTCTGGGCGCAACTAGGACTTGAAAGTCTAGAAGCGGAAGAAATCTTGCGTGCTGGAGGTTGCGATGATATCGTGATGAATCGTTGTATTAAGAGAGAACATACACGCTTAATTCTTGAACAATAAAAAGGTAGCTTGCAGGCTACCTTTTGTGTTATACTCAATGAAAATCAAAGAGCAAGCTAAGAAGCGAGCCGCAGGCTGTACTTGAGTACGGCAAGGCGAAGCTGACGTGGTTTGAATTTGATTTTCGAAGAGTATTAGAAAATACCGATGAGCGTTTGCATACCGAGGCTAGTCAGGATGATGGCAATCCAGCAGAGGGCACCAAGAAGAATGGATTTACCACTGGACTTAATCATAGCAATGAGATTGGTTTTGAGGCCGATAGCGCTCATGGCCATGATGATGAGGAATTTAGAGAGTTGTTTGAGAGGTGCAAAGAAGCTACTGCTGACACCAAAAGAAGTAAGGACGGTGGTTATCAGAGAAGCTAGGATGAAGTAGAGAATGAAAACAGGGAAGATTTTTTTAAGTTTTACCCCTTGGTTGTTTCCTTGTTGACGACTTTGCCAGTAAGAGAGGAAGAGAGTGATAGGGATAATAGCTAGGGTACGGGTCAATTTGACAATGGTGGCAGCTTCGAGAGTATTGGACTGGTAAAGACTATCCCAAGCGCTGGCAGTGGCTGTTACAGAGGAAGTATCATTGACCGCAGTTCCTGCAAAGAGAGCAAAACCTTCGTTGGAAAGATGGAGCCAGGTTCCTAGGGTTGGGAAGATAAGAGCTGCCAAGACATTGAAGAAAAAGATAACAGATATGGCTTGTGCGACTTCTTTTTCCTTGGCATGGATGACAGGAGCAGTCGCTGCAATGGCAGAACCGCCACAGATAGAAGAGCCTACACCAACCAAGGTAGCTAGCTTAGTATCCAGATTAAAAAAGCGTTGGAAAAAGAAAGCTATAATCAAAGCAATTGAAATAGTTGAGAGGATGACAGGAAGGGAAGATTTTCCTACTGCAAAAACTTGAGAGATATTGAGTCCAAACCCAAGCAAGATAACAGCATACTGAAGCAATTTCTTGGAGCTGTAAGTCAAACCAGCATCTAGTTGTTTATAGGAAGTGAGAAATGGGTGGAGAATCATGCCAATAAAGATGGCAAAGACAGGTGCCCCGACAACAGGCAAGAAGCCTCCTAAAATCCAAGAAATGATAGATATGATAAGACAGACCAAAAGTCCAGCCCAATTTTTTGATAGAAATGACATAAAAACCTCCGAAAATAAATACTCCTTATTATAATCTTATCTGTCAGAAAAGTAAAGAGAAAGTAAAGTTTAATAATTATTTGACAAGTTTCTCAAATTTATGTGATTAGAACTGTAACGAAGTCTTGGAAAAAACAGAAATACCAGAGCTCCACCTCTGGTATTTCTGTTTGTCTAGTCATATTAAAACTAAACTCAGGTTATATTTTTTTGTCGCACTTATCTAACCACTTTCTGACTATCCACTCAGAAATGACATTACCGATCTAGTAATCAATAATGGTGCTAGAATAGTTGTAACGAAGATTAGCAAAACCGTATTTTACAAAGGTATACTCTGTAATATTTAAATCCTTATTAAATCAACGTTTCTAAAGAAAAAGTAGCTGTAAAATATTATATATACAGCGTACTGTTAAACCAAGACGGTACCAAAAATTAAGGTTTCGGAGCTTATAAAATAAAGAAAGATGTCTCAATCAGTTGAGCTTCTTTTATTACCATTTTGTAGCAAAGTGACATAGTCGCTTTTTATGTGGAATAGGTGAGATAAAAAAACAGTGTTTTGTTTTTGGTCGATGAAGTAGAGTAAGACATACTGACCGATAATTTTTCCTCGTGTAGGGTACTTACTATTAATCTTTATACCAATTTTTTCATCGGCGTCAAAACCAGCCTCAGGAAAGACTTCTAAACTTTTTAAGCCATCTAAAATTTTACCCACAGTATTTTTAGCAGACTGAGATGATAAAAGAACAGTAGTGATGTAATCATGAATACTGTCAATAGCTTGGCTCACTTCATCAGAAATAATTACTTTATAAGCCATAGCGTGCCCTCATACTGTCTAGGGAAGTCCCTTTTCCTGCTTCATACTCTCTTAAGGCTCGTTCGGATTGAGCTTGTAATTCCTCAATCAACTGTTCACGGTGTAAATCTTCTGCAGTCTTGATTGGCAAGTCCTGTTCGAGGACAATCTGCTCTATAAAAAGAGTGATAGCATCCGTCATGGTCATTCCTTTTTCCTTGATAATGGCTCTAGCTTGTTCCATTGCTAACTCATTGATTTTAAAATTGTATTGCTTAACAAGTGATGTAGTCATGGTATATCTCCGTTCTATATCGTGTATATCCAGTATATATTTTTTGAACTTTTTTTGCAAGAAAAAAAACTCTTGAATATACTCCAAGAGTGAAACGAATAGGACCAGTGGTGGAGCGGGTTCTTTACAACCTAAAGCTGAAGGTAGTGCCGAACCTGAACCTGAATCATCAGCAACATTTGAGCAAACTGTTACTAGTCACTCGACATCATCTTATCCTTAGTTATAAGTTTAGGATAGATAAGAGAGAATATCAACAATAATTCTTATTACAACCATCTGTCCTGTACCTGTGTTTGATTTTCTTGTTTTTGAATAAATTGTCTGACTGTATCTTTCAAATGTTTCTGCAATTCAAGAATCTGACTAAATTCATTTAGACTAGCCTGATTATCTTCGTTTACTTTTTTTGTGATCTGATTTATATTGACCCCTATCCGATTTATTTCCTTACGTAACTTCTCAATACTCGTCGAAAATCTCCTAATACGTTGTTATCTTCGGCTTACCTAACTTTAGTTATGCTTTCACCTCGATTCCTAGTTTCATGAGATTTTCATTGAGTATTTTAAAAACATAGTGTTGTAATGAATTTAAATGAACATACATCAGTTGCTTATACTAGTGTGATTTTGCGGTCAGAGAGCTTTTGTAGTATAATAGACATATGTTCTTTAAGCAAGGAGGGTATCTATGGACTTAACCAAGCGATTTAATAAACAATTAGATAAGATTCAAGTTTCCTTGATTCGTCAGTTTGACCAGGCTATTTCAGAGATTCCTGGGGTTTTACGTCTGACATTGGGAGAGCCTGACTTCACAACTCCAGACCATGTCAAGGAGGCGGCTAAGCGAGCCATTGACCAAAATCAATCCTACTATACAGGGATGAGTGGTTTGATGACTTTACGCCAGGCAGCTAGTGATTTTGTAAGAGAAAAATACCAGCTCGACTATAATCCAGAGAATGAAATCTTGGTCACAATTGGTGCGACAGAGGCTCTATCAGCTACTTTGACAGCTATTTTAGAAGAGGGTGACAAGGTTCTCTTGCCAGCTCCTGCCTATCCTGGTTATGAACCAATTGTTAATCTAGTTGGTGCAGAGATTGTCGAGATTGATACGACTGAGAACGGTTTTGTCTTAACTCCTGAAATGCTAGAGAAAGCTATTATCGAGCAAGGTGATAAGCTCAAGGCAGTTATTCTCAACTATCCAGCTAATCCTACAGGAATTACCTATAGTCGCGAACAGTTGGAAGCCTTGGGAGACGTTTTACGTAAGTATGAGATTTTCGTTGTCTGTGATGAGGTCTATTCAGAATTAACCTATACAGGGGAAAATCATGTATCTTTGGGAACGATGCTGAGAGATCAGGCTATTATCATCAACGGTCTATCCAAATCCCATGCTATGACAGGTTGGCGTTTAGGTTTTATCTTTGCTCCAGCAAATTTCACAGCCCAGTTAATCAAGAGTCATCAGTACTTGGTCACTGCCGCAAATACCATGGCTCAACATGCTGCGGTGGAAGCCTTGACGGCTGGTAAGAACGATGCAGAGCCGATGAAGAAGGAGTATATCCAACGTCGGGACTACATTATCGAGAAGATGACTGACCTTGGTTTTGAGATCATCAAACCAGATGGTGCTTTTTATATCTTTGCTAAGATTCCAGAAGGCTACAATCAAGATTCCTTTGCTTTTCTGAAGGATTTTGCTCAGAAGAAGGCTGTTGCCTTTATCCCTGGTGCAGCTTTTGGTCAATATGGAGAAGGTTATGTGCGCTTGTCTTATGCGGCTAGTATGGAAACCATCAGAGAGGCTATGAAACGTCTTGAGGAGTACATGAGAGAAGCATGATTCAGTCTATTACGAGTCAGGGGTTGGTGCTCTACAATCGTAATTTTCGTGAGGATGACAAGCTAGTCAAGATTTTTACAGAGCAGGTCGGTAAGCGCATGTTTTTTGTCAAACATGCCGGTCAATCCAAACTGGCTCCAGTTATTCAACCTTTGGTGCTGGCTCGTTTTCTTTTACGAATCAATGATGATGGGCTTAGTTATATTGAAGACTACCATGAGGTGATGACCTTTCCAAAAATCAATAGTGATCTCTTTGTCATGGCCTATGCGACCTATGTGGCAGCTCTGGCAGATGCTAGTTTGCAGGACAATCAACAGGATGCTCCCTTGTTTGCTTTTTTACAAAAGACTTTAGAGTTGATGGAAGAGGGTCTGGATTATCAAGTTTTGACTAATATTTTTGAAATTCAGATTTTGACACGTTTTGGGATCAGTCTTAACTTTAATGAGTGTGTTTTTTGCCATCGGGTAGGTCAGGCCTTTGATTTTTCTTTCAAATATGGCGCTTGCTTATGTCCTGAGCATTATCATGAGGATGAGAAACGTTGTCATCTGAATCCAAACATTCCCTATCTGCTCAATCAATTTCAAGCTATTAACTTTGAGACTTTAGAGACTATTTCTCTCAAGTCTGAAATCAAGCAAGAATTGCGTCAGTTCATGGATCAAATTTATGAAGAATACGTAGGAATTCACCTAAAATCAAAGAAATTTATTGATTCCCTAGCTGATTGGGGACAATTACTAAAAGAGGAAGACAAATGAAAAAAATCGCAGTAGATGCAATGGGTGGGGATTACGCACCACAGGCAATTGTTGAAGGTGTTAATCAAGCCCTTGCTGACTTTTCAGATATTGAGATTCAACTTTACGGAGATGAGAGCAAGATTAAGCAATATCTAACAGCGACAGATCGCGTCAGTATTATCCATACAGATGAGAAAATTGATTCGGATGATGAACCAACAAAAGCCATTCGTAAGAAGAAAAAAGCCAGTATGGTATTGGCTGCTAAGGCTGTCAAGGACGGTGAGGCTGATGCTGTGCTCTCTGCAGGAAATACAGGTGCTTTGCTAGCGGCAGGATTTTTCATCGTTGGTCGCATCAAGAATATTGACCGACCTGGACTTATGTCAACCTTACCAACAGTTGATGGGAAAGGTTTTGATATGCTAGACCTTGGTGCCAATGCAGAAAACACAGCCCATCACCTTCATCAATATGCCATCCTAGGTTCTTTCTACGCTAAAAATGTTCGTGGAATTGCAAAACCACGAGTTGGTTTGCTTAATAACGGGACAGAGAGCAGCAAGGGAGATCCACTCCGCAAGGAAACTTATGACTTGCTAGCAGCTGATGAGAGTTTGAACTTTGTCGGTAATGTGGAAGCGCGTGATTTGATGGAGGGTGTTGCAGATGTTGTCGTGGCAGACGGTTTCACGGGAAACGCTGTGCTAAAATCCATCGAAGGTACAGCCATGGGAATCATGGGCTTGCTAAAAAATGCTATTACAGGTGGTGGACTTCGAGCAAAACTTGGTGCTCTTCTTCTCAAGGATAGCCTTAAAGGCTTGAAAAAGCAGCTCAACTATTCAGATGTTGGGGGTGCAGTCTTGTTTGGTGTCAAGGCGCCTGTTGTCAAGACTCATGGCTCAAGTGATGCCAAGGCTGTGTACAGTACGATTCGTCAGATTCGTACCATGCTAGAAACAGACGTAGTTGCTCAAACTGCGCGTGAATTTTCAGGAGAATAATATATATGACAGAAAAAGAAATTTTTGACCGTGTCGTGGCCATTATCCAAGAACGTCAAGGGGATGACTTTGTAGTCACAGAGGCCTTGAGTTTGAAGGATGATCTGGATGCTGATTCGGTAGATTTGATGGAATTCGTACTAACCATTGAGGATGAATTTGGAATTGAAATCAGCGATGAAGAAATCGACCATCTTCAAAGTGTGGCAGATGTATTGAAAGCCATTAAAGATAAAATCTAACATATAGCAACATGCAAGTCATGTTGTTTTTTTGTTTCTCGAAAAAAGATAAGATTTTGAAATTTTACAGTTGATACTCAATGAAAATCAAAGAGCAAACTAAG
>NZ_KV804181.1:127254-160196 GCF_001811305.1 Streptococcus sp. HMSC056C01 | reverse complement strand
ACGTTGTTTGAATTTGATTTTCGAAGAGTATGAGTTTACGAATAAAGAGATGAGAACAAAAAAGGAGGATTGCTGATGTATGTGACAGGTCTTTATCCGTGGTTAATCAAGTGGTTTTTAAAATAAATTTGATTTAATTGTTTATTTTAAAATGATTTCTCGAATAGATAAGTGAGAAGAAAAGGAAAGGAGTCTGATCAATGTATTTACCAATTTTACTTCCATGGTTTATCAAATTGTATTTTAAATAAATTAAATTTATTCATTCATTTTAAAATGATTTCTCGAATAGATAAGTGAGAAGAAAAGGAAGGAGATTAGAAATGATTATTTCAGTTATTTATCCAATTTGGCTTTTAAAATGGTTTAAAGGTTAGAAATCACAAATATAAAAATAAAGGAGAAAACAAATGACAAACTTTGACAAAATGGAACAGAACTTTGTAGCTCTTACGGAAGAAGAGCTGATGGAAGTGGATGGGGGAGTTGCTTGGGAGGTAGTCTCTGTGGGTATTGCAATTGGTTGGGGGATTTACCAAGTTGGTGAAGCTGCTGGTAAAACGTTCTACTATATTACTCATCCATAGTTTTTGATAAATATGAGCAAGAAAACATTTTGGATTATACTACTCGTTATTACAATTGTGGTGACTGCCGTTGGTTTAGGATTATCTGCATATAATTATTATGTTTTTGATAGACCTTTTTTCAATAGTACTACTAAAGGACTGTTGTCTGCGTTTGTTATGAGTGTATTGATGATTATTATTGGTGTATTAAAAGAAAACTAATTTTTATTATTAAAATGGAGGATAAACATGTCGAATTTACAAACTATTGAACAAAATTATACTACGTTAAGTGATGTTGAACTGCAAGAAGTCAATGGTGGAGGAGTAGTACTTTTAATTGGTGGTGGTATTTTGTCTGTTGGACTATTAGCTTGGGGTGCGTATAATGGTTATCAGTCTGCATCACGAGGTGGATAAAAAGCTAGTAAATTCTTTATAAGAAAGCAGGAGTCTGCAATGAAAACATTTTTATTAGGATTTGCTGAAGGTTATTTTATCGTGTCAGTCATTATCTATATTGTAACGTATTTGATTTTGAAAAAACCGATCAATACCTTGTTTTATCCAGAAAACTATCCAATTCTGCTTGGTCTGTTTTATGTAGGATACAAGTATCAAACAAAAGGAAGTAAGATTGGGAATTGATGGACCATCAAAATGGAGTTTGAGATGAAAGTCGTTCAAGTGTTACAAAAAGCTTGGCTATAGTTTACTGTATGCTGCAGTTCGATGGTTTATATCATTGTTAGAATAGTCGCTGATGTAAACAAAATAAATCTACCTACATGGTTTGAAAATTTTGACATACCTACAATTTCACTATTCTTGATGGTATTTATTTTACTTTGTAGAAGTGAAGAAAAATGTGATAAAGGTTGATTAAATAGATCTGAACTTTGTGACTCCAGTATTAGGGCAATCTTGGGGAATGTTTGGGTGTTAAGCTGATGAACTGTAGTCTGATTTTAGTTAGAAAGATATTCGTATGTTTAAAAAAGAAGTGATATTATTAGGGCTGCTTCTACTAGTACGTATTGTATTTTCTATCATGCAAGTTTTAATAGACTATAAACTATTGCTAGGAAAGTATAGTATAAATTTCATGGAACTTTCAGATTTATTCTCTTATCCCCTACTTTTTTTAATCATTTACATAGCGGTAAAATATCATGCTATCCAGAAAATAAGAGATAAAGAAGATAATCAGGATGGAAATGAATAAGACTTTAAAAATCTTTCTAACGTTCCTTTTCTTATTTCTGATGAATATGTTTATTCTCAAGATACTAGCAACTCTGGGATTTCAGCTGACAATGAGTGAAAAGAGTTATATTGTACCACCGCTGTTTTCGATTATCGTTTTGTACATGATTGACAAAGGAATTAGGAAGAAAAAGAAATCTTTATAAATATATATTTTAGGTAGAATGTTTGTTCTACCTATTTTTATGTAGGAAAAAGTGCTGTTCAGGTGCAGTTATTGTTTTTTTAGAAATAATTTTCTTTTTGCTTCTTTGTTTGGATAAAATAATCTTATAAAGTTTTCTTTGGAGATTGTTAGGAAGAGGAGTAGGATATGAAATTTAGTAAACGGCATTATCGTCCTCAAGTAGACCAGATGGACTGCGGTGTGGCTTCATTAGCCATGGTCTTTGGTTATTATGGTAGTTATTATTCTCTGGCTCACTTGCGAGAGTTGGCCAAGACGACCATGGATGGGACTACAGCTTTAGGCTTAGTCAAGGTTGCTGAGGAGATAGGTTTTGAGACGCGAGCAATAAAGGCGGACATGACCTTGTTTGATTTGCAGGATGTAACTTTTCCTTTTGTGGCTCATGTGCTTAAGGAAGGGAAATTGCTCCATTATTATGTGGTGACTGGGCAGGACAAGAACAACATTCATATTGCTGATCCAGATCCTAGTGTTAAGCTGACCAAGATTTCTCGTGAGCGCTTTGCCAAGGAGTGGACAGGAATCACTATTTTTATGGCACCATCTCCGAGTTATCAGCCTCATAAGGAACAAAAAAATGGTCTGCTTTCCTTTATCCCTATATTAGTGAAACAGCGAGGTTTGATTGTTAATATTGTTTTGGCGACCCTCTTGGTGACCTTGATTAACATTGTGGGTTCTTATTATCTGCAGTCTATCATTGATACTTATGTACCAGATCAGATGCGCTCGACACTGGGAATTATTTCGATAGGGCTAGTCATCGTTTATGTCCTTCAGCAAATCTTATCTTATGCCCAGGAGTATCTTTTACTTGTTTTGGGGCAACGCTTGTCGATTGACGTGATTTTATCCTACATCAAGCACGTTTTTCATTTACCTATGTCCTTTTTTGCAACACGACGGACAGGGGAAATCGTGTCTCGTTTCACGGATGCAAATAGTATCATCGATGCACTGGCTTCGACTATTCTGTCAATCTTTTTGGATGTATCTACTGTCTTGATTATTTCAGTAGTTCTATTTTCGCAGAATAGCAATCTCTTTTTCATGAGTTTACTAGCCCTTCCTATCTACACAGTGATTATCTTTGCTTTTATGAAGCCCTTTGAAAAGATGAATCGGGAAACTATGGAAGCCAATGCGGTTCTGTCTTCTTCTATCATTGAGGACATCAATGGTATTGAGACCATCAAGTCCTTAACTAGTGAAAGTTCACGCTACCAAAAGATTGACAAGGAATTTGTAGATTATCTGAAAAAATCTTTTACCTACAGTCGGGCAGAAAGTCAGCAAAAGGCTCTGAAAAAGCTTGCCCAACTCTTGCTCAATGTTGCCATTCTCTGGATGGGGGCTCTCCTAGTCATGGATAATAAGATGAGTTTGGGCCAGTTGATTACCTATAATACCTTGCTTATTTACTTTACAAATCCTTTGGAAAATATCATCAATCTGCAAACTAAGCTTCAGACAGCGCAGGTTGCCAATAACCGTCTCAATGAAGTTTATCTGGTTGCATCTGAGTTTGAGGAAAAGAAAACAGTCTCGGATTTGAGCTTGCTAGAAGGAGATATGGATTTCCAGCAGGTTCACTACAAATATGGCTATGGTCGAGATGTCTTGTCGGACATCAATCTAACCATTCCGCAAGGCTCTAAAGTGGCTTTTGTAGGGATTTCAGGATCGGGTAAGACGACCTTGGCTAAGATGATGGTTAATTTTTATGATCCTAGTCAGGGGGAGATTAGTCTGGGTGGTGTCAATCTCAATCAGATTGATAAAAAGGCTCTGCGCCAGTATATCAACTACCTGCCTCAGCAGCCTTACGTCTTTAACGGAACGATTTTGGAGAATCTTCTCCTCGGAGCTAAGGAGGGGACGACCCAGGAGGATATCTTGAGAGCAGTGGAGTTGGCAGAGATTCGGGAGGATATTGAGCGCATGCCACTGAATTACCAGACAGAATTGACTTCGGATGGAGCGGGCATTTCAGGTGGGCAACGTCAGAGGATCGCTTTGGCGCGTGCTCTCTTGACTGATGCGCCTGTCTTGATCTTGGATGAGGCGACCAGCAGTCTAGATATTTTGACCGAGAAGCGAATTGTCGATAATCTCATGGCTTTGGATAAGACCTTGATTTTCATCGCCCACCGTTTAACCATTGCTGAGCGGACAGAGAAGGTTGTCGTTTTGGATCAGGGCAAGATTGTCGAAGAGGGTACACATATGGATTTACTGGCTCAGGGTGGTTTTTATGCCCACTTGGTGAATAGTTAGAGAGGAGAAAAGATGCAATCAGAATTTTTAGAAAGTGCTGAGTTTTACAATCGTCGTTACCATAATTTTTCTAGTTATGTGATTTTTCCAAGTTTTATCTTATTTTTGTTCCTGATTGTTTTTTCAATCTTTGCACAAAAGGAGATAAGCTTGACAGCTGGAGCTACGGTAGAACCTGCTCGTATCATTGCCACCATTCAGTCTAGTAGTAATAGTAAGATTGTTGCCAATCATTTGGCTGAAAATAAGTTTGTCAAGCAAGGGGATCTTCTCGTTCAATACCAAGAGGGAGCAGAAGCAGTTCAGGCTGAGAATTATGCTAGTCAGTTGGAAATGCTCAAGGATCAGAAGGTTCAACTGGAGTATTTAAAAGCAAGCCTTCAATCAGGAAGTGATCAATTTCCTGAAGCAGATAAATTTGGCTATCAGCATAGTTTTTTAGATTATCTAAATCAAGCTGCTAGTCTGCGGAGTCAGGTTGAGCAACAAAATGCTAGTATATCATCTCAAAATGCAGCAGCCAGTGGTAGTCAGACAGAGTTAGGCAATCTCATCGGTGAAACCCAGTCCAAAATTAAAGAATATCAGCAAGCCAAGTCTGCTATTCAAGCTGATGGAGTCTTAGAGAGTGATCATCCAGCTTATGTCATTTATCAGTCTTATCAGTCAACAAAAGAGCAGGGATCGGAAGCCAAACAGCAGGCCTTATCTCAGCTAGATGCTCACATCACTCAGTTGGAGTCAACTCTTGCAGGTTATCGAGTACAGTATGCAGGTTCAGGAGCCCAGCAAGCTTATGCATCTGGATTAGGAAGTCAGTTGGAGTCATTAAAATCCCAGCAACTAGCCAAGGTAGGCCAGGAATTAACGCTCTTGGATCAGAAAATTCTTGAAGTGGAGTCAGGTAAAAAGATTCAAGGAAATCTTTTAGAGAAGGGGAAAATTACAGCAACAGAAGATGGTGTTCTACATTTGAATCCTGAGCATAGTCGATCTACCATCATTCCAGAAGGAACTATCCTTGCTCACCTTTTTCCGCAGTTGGCTAGGGAGAGGAAGGCAAAACTGACAGCTTATATTAGTTCTAAGGAAGTGGCTGATCTCAAGCATGGAAATGAGGTACGATTTACAACAGTAACGGATGCCAATAAGCAGCTAGTGTTGACATCCAAGATTACGAATATCGATACCAGTGCGACTCAGACAGAAAAGGGCAATTTCTTTAAATTAGAGGCAGAGACGGATTTGAATGCTGAACAAGCAGAAAAACTTCGTTATGGACTTGAAGGTCGTTTGACTATGATTACAGGTAGGAAGAGTTTTTTACGCTACTATCTGGACCGCTTTTTGAAACAAGAATAAAGTTTCTATTTTTAACTCAAATCGATCTTAGAAAATTGCAAATGAAAAATCGTTTGCGATTTTTCTGTACTTTTTCAGATACTATACAAAATATAGTTCGTGTAATATTTGATTTTTAGTGTCTGTTGTGTTAGAATGATGTAAAGTAATGCGAAAGGCGAACAAGAAAATGTCCAGTAAACTTATTTATACGGGAAAAGCTAAAGATATCTATACTACAGAAGACGAAAATGTGATTAAGTCGGTCTACAAGGACCAGGCCACTATGCTGAATGGAGCTCGCAAAGAGACCATAGAGGGGAAAGGTGTGCTGAATAATCAGATTTCGTCTCTTATTTTCGAAAGATTGAATGCGGCTGGTGTGGCGACACACTTTATCGAACGTATTTCTGACACAGAACAACTCAATAAGAAGGTGACCATCATTCCTTTGGAGGTTGTTCTTCGTAACGTGACTGCAGGTTCTTTCTCAAAACGTTTTGGCGTGGAAGAAGGTTTGGACTTAGAAACTCCAATCGTTGAATTTTACTATAAGAACGATGATTTGGATGATCCATTCATCAATGATGAGCATGTGAAGTTTTTGGATATTGCCAATGATGAACAAATCGCTTATATCAAGGAAGAAACACGTCGTATCAATGAATTGCTGAAAGATTGGTTTGAGCAAATTGGTCTTCGTTTGATTGATTTCAAATTGGAATTTGGTTTTGATAAGGATGGCAAGATTATCTTGGCAGATGAATTTTCACCAGATAACTGCCGCCTTTGGGATGCGGAAGGGCACCACATGGACAAGGATGTTTTCCGTAGAGATTTGGGCAGTTTGACAGATGTTTATGAAGTTGTATTGGAAAAATTGCAAGGATTGAAGTAAGTTGTTTGAAACGGAAAACCTTCGTCTTTCAAGTAAAAGGACTCAGGCTGAAAAGGTCTACTAGACCTTTTCACTCCGTAGAGATTTGGGCAGCCTAACGGATGTTTATAAGGTTGTGTTAGAGAAATTGCAGGGATTGAAGTAATCATTTTGGAACGGAACCCCTTCGTCTTCGATAACCTATTTGAATAGAAATAAAGGAACTAAAATGGATAAACGTATTTTCGTTGAGAAAAAAGCTGATTTTCGTGTCAAATCTGACTCTTTAGTAAAAGAATTACAGCATAATCTTCAGTTGAAAACCTTGAAGGATCTTCGGATTGTTCAGGTTTACGATGTCTTTAATTTGGCAGAGGACTTGTTTGCGCGTGCGGAAAAACACATTTTTTCTGAGCAGGTGACCGATACTGTTTTGGATGAAGCTGCGGTTAAGGCTGATCTTGAGAAGTATGCTTTCTTTGCCATTGAAAGCTTGCCTGGTCAATTTGACCAACGTGCGGCATCTTCACAGGAAGCTTTGCTTTTGCTTGGTAGTTCAAATGATGTGACGGTGAACACAGCACAACTTTACTTGGTCAATAAGGATATTGATGCGGATGAATTGGAAGCTGTCAAAAACTACCTCTTGAATCCAGTGGACTCTCGTTTCAAAGATATCACTCTTGGCATTGCGAAACAGGATTTCTCTGAGTCTGACAAGACCATTCCAAACTTAGATTTCTTTGAAACTTATACGGCAGAAGAATTTGCTCAATATAAGTCAGAGCAAGGATTGGCCATGGAAGTGGATGACCTTCTCTTCATTCAAGATTACTTCAAGTATATTGGTCGTGTGCCAACTGAGACTGAGCTTAAGGTTTTGGATACTTACTGGTCTGACCACTGCCGTCACACAACTTTTGAGACGGAGTTGAAAAACATCGACTTCTCAGCTTCTAAATTCCAAAAACAATTGCAGGCGACTTATGACAAGTATATTGCCATGCGTGATGAGTTGGGACGTACCGAAAAACCTCAAACCTTGATGGATATGGCGACTATTTTTGGTCGTTACGAGCGTGCCAATGGTCGTTTGGATGACATGGAAGTGTCTGATGAAATCAATGCCTGCTCTGTAGAAATTGACGTGGATGTCAATGGTGTCAAAGAACCATGGCTTCTCATGTTCAAAAACGAAACTCACAACCACCCAACGGAAATCGAACCATTTGGTGGTGCGGCTACTTGTATCGGTGGTGCCATTCGTGACCCATTGTCAGGGCGTTCCTATGTTTACCAAGCCATGCGTATCTCAGGTGCTGGTGATATTACAGCTCCAATTTCAGAAACTCGCGCTGGGAAATTGCCACAACAAGTGATTTCTAAAACAGCGGCTCACGGTTATTCTTCATATGGGAACCAAATTGGTCTTGCAACAACTTATGTTCGTGAATACTTCCACCCAGGTTTCGTTGCTAAGCGCATGGAGCTAGGTGCAGTTGTCGGTGCGGCTCCTAAGGAAAATGTTGTCCGTGAAAAGCCTGAAGCTGGTGATGTGATTATCTTGCTCGGTGGTAAGACCGGACGTGATGGTGTCGGTGGTGCGACAGGTTCATCTAAAGTTCAAACAGTTGAATCTGTTGAAACAGCTGGTGCTGAGGTTCAAAAAGGGAATGCCATCGAAGAACGTAAGATTCAACGTCTTTTCCGTAATGGGGAAGTGACACGTCTGATCAAGAAATCAAATGACTTTGGTGCCGGTGGTGTCTGTGTGGCTATCGGTGAATTGGCAGATGGTCTTGAAATTGATCTAGACAAAGTGCCATTGAAATACCAAGGTTTGAACGGTACCGAAATTGCTATCTCTGAATCTCAGGAACGTATGGCCGTGGTAGTTCGTCCAGAAGATGTAGATGCCTTCATTGCAGCATGTAACAAAGAAAATATTGATGCTGTTGTCGTTGCGACAGTGACTGAAAAACCAAATCTTGTCATGCACTGGAATGGCGAAACAATCGTTGATTTGGAACGTCGTTTCCTTGATACGAACGGTGTACGTGTAGTCGTAGATGCTAAGGTGGTTGACAAGGATGTCAAGCTTCCAGAAGAACGTCAAACATCTGCTGAAACCCTTGAAGTTGATACTCTTGAAGTCTTGGCTGACCTTAATCATGCAAGTCAAAAAGGGTTACAAACCATCTTTGATAGCTCAGTTGGTCGTTCGACAGTCAATCACCCACTTGGTGGTCGCTACCAAATCACACCAACTGAAGCTTCTGTACAGAAATTGCCAGTCCAACATGGTGTGACTCATACGGCATCAGTCATGGCACAAGGCTTTAACCCATACATCGCAGAATGGTCTCCGTACCACGGTGCTGCTTATGCGGTTATCGAAGCAACCGCTCGTTTGGTTGCTGCTGGTGCCAACTGGTCTAAAGCTCGCTTCTCTTATCAAGAATACTTCGAGCGTATGGATAAACAAGCAGAGCGTTTTGGTCAGCCAGTAGCAGCTCTCCTAGGCTCTATCGAAGCTCAGATTCAACTTGGTTTGCCATCTATCGGTGGTAAGGACTCTATGTCTGGTACCTTTGAAGAATTGACAGTACCACCAACTTTAGTTGCTTTTGGAGTGACAACAGCAGATAGCCGTAAGGTCCTTTCTCCGGAATTTAAAGCTGTTGGTGAAAATATCTATTACATCCCAGGTCAAGCTTTGGCACAAGAAATTGACTTTGATCTTATCAAGTCTAACTTTACTAAGTTTGAAGCCATCCAAGCAACTCATAAAGTCACATCTGCATCAGCTGTCAAATATGGTGGTGTGGTTGAAACGCTTGCCCTTGCCACATTTGGTAACCATATTGGTGCCACTGTAACCCTTGAAAATCTTGAGACTGCCTTGACAGCTCAATTGGGTGGATTCGTCTTCACATCTCCTGAAGATATTGCAGGGGTTGCCAAGATTGGACAAACAGCAGCTGACTTTACACTTACTGTCAATGGTGTAACGCTTGATGGACACAAACTTGACAGTGCCTTCCAAGGTAAATTGGAAAAGGTTTACCCAACGGAATTTGCACAAGCAACTGAGTTGGAAGAAGTACCTGCGGTGGCATCAGATTCTGTTATCAAAGTTAAAGAAACAGTTGAGACACCAGTGGTTTACATCCCAGTATTCCCAGGTACGAACTCTGAGTACGATTCAGCTAAGGCCTTTGAAAAAGAAGGTGCAAAAGTCAATTTGGTACCATTTGTAACACTGAATGAAGAAGCGATTGTCAAGTCTGTTGACACTATGGTTGACAATATCGAAAAAGCTAACATTATCTTCTTTGCAGGTGGCTTCTCAGCAGCCGATGAACCAGACGGATCTGCTAAATTTATCGTTAACATCTTGCTCAATGAAAAAGTACGTGTAGCCATTGATAGTTTCATCGAACGTGGTGGTTTAATCATTGGTATCTGTAACGGATTCCAAGCCCTTGTTAAATCAGGTCTTCTTCCATATGGAAACTTTGAAGATGCAAGCAGCACGAGTCCAACCCTCTTCTACAATGATGCTAACCAACACGTGGCCAAGATGGTTGAAACTCGTATTGCCAACACGAACTCACCATGGCTTGCAGGCGTGAAAGTTGGTGACATCCATGCCATCCCAGTATCACATGGTGAAGGTAAATTTGTTGTGACAGCTGAAGAATTTGCAGAGCTTCGTGACAATGGTCAAATCTTTAGCCAATATGTTGACTTCGAAGGTAAGTCAAGCATGGATTCTAAATACAATCCAAATGGTTCGGTCAATGCGATCGAAGGTATCACAAGTAAGAACGGTCAAATTATTGGTAAGATGGGTCACTCAGAACGTTTCGAAGACGGTCTCTTCCAAAATATTCCAGGAAATAAAGACCAACACCTCTTTGCGTCAGCAGTTAAATACTTTACTGGAAAATAAGATTTACAGATTTTCTAATAGATAACCATCAGTAAATGTAAAACCAAGTAGATGTAACTTGCGATAATTGCAAATGATTTGTTGTTGCGAGTGAAACGAGCTTCTGCCGTATCATTCCGCTCTAGTATCGTTAAGGAATGATACACAAATAAAAATTAGGTATATAAAATGACATACGAAGTAAAATCTCTTAATGAAGAATGTGGTGTTTTTGGTATCTGGGGTCACCCAGACGCTGCCAAATTGACCTATTTTGGACTCCATAGTCTTCAGCACCGTGGTCAGGAGGGGGCAGGAATCCTCTCCAACGACCAAGGGAAATTGAAGCGTCATCGTGATATGGGGCTTTTGTCAGAAGTCTTCAAAAATCCTGCGAATTTGGATAAATTGACAGGAAGTGGAGCGATTGGGCACGTGCGTTATGCGACTGCGGGAGAAGCTTCTGTAGACAATATCCAACCTTTCCTCTTCCGCTTTCACGATATGCAGTTTGGTTTGGCTCATAACGGGAATCTGACCAATGCAGAATCGCTCAAGAAAGAATTGGAACAAAGAGGGGCAATCTTCAGTTCAACCTCTGATTCAGAAATCTTGGCTCACTTGATTCGTCGTAGCCACAATCCAAACCTGATGGGTAAAATCAAGGAAGCGCTCAGTCTAGTTAAAGGTGGTTTTGCTTATCTCTTGATGTTTGAAGATAAGTTAATTGCAGCGCTTGATCCAAATGGCTTCCGTCCTCTGTCAATCGGGAAAATGGCCAATGGAGCAGTAGTGGTTTCATCTGAGACCTGTGCCTTTGAAGTAATCGGTGCGGAGTGGATTCGCGACGTGAAACCAGGCGAGATTGTCATTATTGATGACAATGGCATCCAGTATGACAGCTATACAAACGATACTCAGCTGGCAATTTGTTCCATGGAGTATATCTACTTTGCCCGTCCTGACTCTAACATCCACGGTGTTAATGTCCATACAGCTCGTAAGCGAATGGGAGCTCAATTAGCACGTGAGTTCAAGCATGAAGCCGATATTGTAGTTGGGGTACCAAATTCCTCACTCAGCGCAGCTATGGGATTTGCTGAAGAATCAGGTCTGCCAAATGAAATGGGTCTTATCAAGAACCAATATACACAACGGACCTTTATTCAGCCGACTCAAGAATTACGTGAGCAAGGGGTTCGGATGAAATTGTCTGCCGTTTCTGGTGTCGTTAAAGGCAAACGTGTGGTCATGATTGATGACTCGATTGTACGTGGAACAACATCTCGTCGTATTGTCCAACTTTTGAAAGAAGCGGGAGCCTCAGAAGTACACGTTGCCATTGGTAGTCCTGCTCTTGCCTATCCATGTTTCTACGGAATTGATATCCAGACACGTCAGGAGTTGATTGCGGCTAATCATACCGTCGAGGAAACTTGCCAAATCATTGGTGCGGATAGCCTGACTTATCTTTCGATTGATGGCTTGATTGACTCTATTGGGATTGAAACAGATGCGCCAAATGGTGGTCTCTGTGTGGCTTACTTTGATGGGAACTATCCAACTCCTCTCTATGATTATGAAGAAGAATATCGTAGAAGTTTGGAAGAAAAAACGAGTTTTTACAAATAAAAAATCCCATTGAAGGAAAGGAAAAGGAAAAAAACAAATGACAAATAAAAATGCATACGCTCAATCAGGTGTGGATGTTGAAGCGGGTTATGAAGTTGTTGAACGTATCAAAAAACACGTTGCTCGTACGGAGCGTGCAGGTGTCATGGGAGCTCTTGGTGGTTTTGGTGGCATGTTCGACCTTTCAAAAACAGGTGTTAAAGAGCCAGTTTTGATCTCAGGTACTGACGGTGTCGGGACGAAGCTGATGCTTGCTATCAAGTATGACAAACACGATACCATCGGTCAAGACTGTGTGGCCATGTGTGTCAACGATATCATCGCTGCAGGAGCAGAGCCTCTTTACTTCTTGGACTATATCGCAACTGGTAAAAATGAACCAGCTAAACTAGAACAAGTCGTTGCTGGTGTGGCCGAAGGTTGTGTACAAGCCGGTGCAGCCCTTATCGGTGGTGAAACGGCTGAAATGCCTGGCATGTATGGCGAAGACGACTATGACTTGGCTGGTTTCGCAGTCGGTGTGGCTGAAAAATCTCAAATCATTGACGGTTCAAAAGTAGCAGCAGGTGATGTGATTTTGGGGCTTGCTTCAAGCGGTATCCACTCAAATGGTTACTCACTTGTTCGTCGTGTCTTTGCTGATTATACAGGTGAAGAAGTATTGCCTGAGTTGGAAGGTAAGAAACTCAAGGAAGTCCTACTCGAACCAACTCGTATCTACGTCAAAGCTGCTTTGCCACTCATCAAAGAAGAATTGGTCAACGGGATTGCCCACATCACAGGTGGTGGTTTCATCGAAAATGTACCACGTATGTTCGCGGATGACTTGGCTGCTGAAATTGACGAAAGCAAAGTCCCTGTTCTTCCAATTTTCAAAGCCCTTGAAAAATATGGCCAAATCAAACATGAAGAAATGTTTGAAATCTTCAACATGGGTATTGGTCTCATGCTTGCGGTTACACCAGAAAATGTTGAACGTGTCAAAGAACTTCTTGACGAACCTGTTTATGAAATTGGTCGTATTGTGAAGAAAGATGGCGCAAGTGTGGTGATAAAATAATGGCTAAAAAAATTGCTGTTTTTGCTTCTGGCAACGGTTCAAACTTTCAGGTGATTGCAGAACAGTTTCCAGTTGAGTTTGTATTTTCTGATCATCGAGATGCCTACGTCCTTGAGCGTGCAGAAAATCTTGGAGTTTTATCCTATGCCTTCGAACTCAAGGAGTTTGAGAATAAGACAGACTACGAAGGAGCCATTGTTGAGCTCTTAGATGAACACCAGATTGACTTGATTTGTCTTGCAGGTTACATGAAAATCGTCGGTCCAACCTTGTTAGCAGCTTATGAAGGCCGTATCATCAATATTCACCCAGCTTATCTCCCTGAATTTCCAGGCGCTCATGGTATTGAGGATGCTTGGAATGCAGGCGTTGACCAGTCTGGTGTGACCATTCATTGGGTGGATTCGGGCGTTGATACCGGTAAGGTCATCAAACAAGTCCATGTGCCGCGCCTTGAAGGGGATACCCTTGATACTTTCGAAGCTCGCATCCACGAAACAGAGTACAAACTTTATCCAGAGGTCTTGGATAGTTTGGGGGCTGCACGAAAATAAGGAAGCCCTCGAGCTGAAAGAAAATTTTCGACTGTAGCACTGTAGCAAAGAAAGAACTTTTTTAAAAAGGAAAAGAAAGAACATGACTAAACGAGCACTTATTTCAGTCTCAGATAAAGCGGGCATTGTTGAATTTGCCCAAGAACTTAAAAAACTTGGTTGGGATATCATCTCAACAGGTGGTACCAAAGTTGCCCTTGATAATGCTGGTGTTGATACCATTGCCATTGATGATGTGACTGGTTTCCCAGAAATGATGGACGGTCGTGTGAAGACCCTCCACCCAAATATCCACGGAGGGCTTCTCGCTCGTCGTGACTTGGATAGCCACTTGGAAGCGGCTAAGGACAACAAGATTGAGCTCATTGACCTTGTGGTGGTCAACCTTTACCCATTTAAGGAAACTATCCTTAAACCAGATGTGACTTATGCTGATGCAGTTGAAAATATCGATATTGGTGGGCCATCTATGCTTCGTTCAGCAGCGAAAAATCATGCCAGTGTTACAGTTGTGGTAGATCCTGCTGACTACGCTGTGGTTTTGGACGAATTGGCAGCAAACGGCGAAACCTCTTATGAAACTCGCCAACGTTTGGCAGCCAAAGTATTTCGTCACACAGCGGCTTATGACGCCTTGATTGCAGAATATTTCACAGCTCAAGTCGGTGAAGGCAAGCCTGAAAAACTCACTTTGACTTATGACCTCAAGCAACCAATGCGTTACGGTGAGAACCCTCAACAAGACGCAGACTTCTACCAAAAAGCCTTGCCAACAGACTACTCTATTGCATCTGCTAAACAGCTTAACGGTAAGGAATTGTCCTTCAACAATATCCGTGACGCTGATGCAGCGATCCGCATCATCCGTGACTTCAAAGATAGTCCAACCGTTGTGGCTCTCAAACACATGAACCCGTGCGGTATAGGTCAAGCTGATGATATCGAAACTGCTTGGGACTACGCTTATGAGTCTGACCCAGTTTCTATCTTCGGTGGTATTGTCGTTCTCAACCGTGAAGTGGACGCTGCGACAGCTCAAAAAATGCACGGCGTTTTCCTTGAAATCATCATTGCACCAAGCTATTCTGACGAAGCGCTTGAAATCTTGACAACCAAAAAGAAAAACTTGCGCATCCTTGCCTTGCCATTTGATGCTCAAGATGCTAGTGAAGTGGAAGCAGAGTACACAGGCGTGGTCGGTGGCCTCCTCGTTCAAAATCAGGATGTTGTCAAAGAAAACCCAGCTGACTGGCAAGTGGTAACCAAACGCCAACCAACTGAGACAGAAGCGACTGCCCTTGAGTTTGCTTGGAAAGCTATCAAGTATGTCAAATCAAATGGAATCATCGTGACTAATGACCACATGACACTTGGCGTTGGCCCTGGTCAAACCAATCGTGTGGCTTCCGTCCGTATTGCTATTGACCAAGCTAAAGACCGTCTTGACGGCGCTGTCCTTGCTTCAGATGCCTTCTTCCCATTTGCGGATAATGTGGAAGAAATCGCCAAAGCTGGTATCAAGGCCATCATTCAACCAGGTGGGTCAGTACGTGACCAAGAGTCTATCGAAGCTGCTGATAAATACGGCTTGACTATGGTCTTCACAGGCGTGAGACATTTTAGACATTAAGAAAATAAAAGGGAAGAAAACAGTTTCTTTCCTTTTTTTGCTTTAAAAGCGAAACGAAACAAGATTAAAACGAACGTTTATGGTATAATATTAGTAAATAATTCGCAAAAGAGGTTGTAAGATGAAGCTGTTAGTTGTTGGTTCGGGTGGTCGTGAACATGCGATTGCTAAGAAGTTACTTGAATCAAAAAACGTTGAAAAAGTCTTTGTAGCTCCTGGGAATGACGGGATGACTCTAGATGGTCTGGAATTGGTAAATATCTCTATTTCCGAACATTCTGCCTTAATCGAGTTTGCAAAAGTCAATGATATCGCTTGGACCTTTATCGGTCCAGATGATGCCCTTGCAGCTGGAATTGTAGATGATTTCAATGCAGCAGGGCTTAAAGCTTTTGGTCCAACAAGATTAGCAGCAGAGCTGGAGTGGTCTAAGGATTTTGCCAAGGAAATCATGGTCAAGTACGGCGTTCCGACAGCAGCCTACGGCACATTCTCAGATTTCGAGGAAGCCAGGGTCTATATCGAAAAGCAGGGGGCACCAATCGTAGTTAAAGCAGATGGTTTGGCCCTTGGGAAAGGTGTCGTCGTTGCGGAGACAGTTGAGCAAGCCGTCGAAGCCGCTCATGAGATGCTTTTGGACAATAAATTTGGCGACTCTGGTGCGCGTGTGGTTATCGAGGAATTCCTTGACGGGGAGGAGTTCTCTCTCTTTGCCTTTGTCAATGAGGACAAGTTCTACATCATGCCAACAGCTCAGGACCATAAACGAGCCTACGATGGCGACAAGGGGCCTAACACTGGTGGGATGGGTGCATATGCGCCAGTTCCACACTTGCCACAGAGAGTGGTTGACACAGCAGTTGACACCATTGTCAAGCCAGTTCTCGAAGGGATGATTAAAGAAGGTCGTCCGTATCTTGGTGTCCTTTACGCAGGGCTTATCTTGACAGCTGATGGACCTAAGGTCATCGAGTTCAACGCTCGTTTCGGAGATCCTGAAACTCAGATTATCCTGCCTCGTTTGACATCTGACTTTGCGCAAAATATCACGGATATTTTGGATGGCAAAGAGCCAGCAATTACTTGGATGGATAAGGGTGTAACACTAGGCGTTGTTGTAGCCTCAAACGGCTACCCACTCGCTTATGAGAAAGGTGTCAAGCTTCCTACCAAGACAGAAGGCGACATCATCACTTATTATGCCGGAGCTAAATTTGCTGAAAATGGGGGAGACCTTCTTTCAAACGGAGGCCGTGTTTACATGCTGGTCACCACGGCTGATACCGTCAAAGACGGCCAAAACATTATCTACAGCCAACTCAACAAACAAAACACAGAAGGCCTCTTTTACCGAACAGATATTGGAAGTAAGGCTATAAAAGATTAACAGATACTAAATTTGTCAATGGCGAGTGAAAGCGAGCCAAAGTAAGATAATGGTCGCCGTGGTGAAAAGACCAGAACAATTTCTGTTCTGGTCTAGGGAAAATTTGAGACTTGGGCTCAAATTTTAGGAATGAAACCGAGGGGTTGCTTCCGTCCTCACCACCTAAGACCATTATCAAAAAAGAAAAAAAGGGAAAATTATGACTAAACCAATTATTTCCATCATCATGGGCTCAAAATCCGACTGGGCAACTATGCAAAAAACCGCTGAAGTCCTAGACCGCTTCGGTGTAGCCTACGAAAAGAAAGTTGTCTCTGCCCACCGCACACCTGATCTTATGTTCCGCCATGCTGAAGAAGCTCGTAGCCGTGGCATCAAGATCATCATCGCAGGTGCTGGTGGCGCAGCCCATTTGCCAGGGATGGTAGCAGCCAAGACAACACTTCCAGTCATTGGTGTGCCAGTCAAATCACGTGCTCTTAGTGGTGTGGATTCGCTCTATTCGATTGTTCAGATGCCAGGTGGGGTTCCTGTAGCAACCATGGCTATCGGTGAAGCAGGTGCGACTAACGCTGCCCTCTTTGCCCTCCGTCTCCTCTCTGTAGAAGATAAGTCCATTGCGGACGCACTTGCTAACTTTGCCGAAGAACAAGGAAAAATCGCAGAGGAGTCTACAAATGAGCTCAACTAAAACTATTGGTATCATCGGTGGTGGTCAGCTAGGTCAGATGATGGCTATTTCTGCTATCTACATGGGACACAAGGTTATCGCGCTGGACCCTGCGGCAGATTGCCCGGCCTCTCGCGTGGCGGAGATTATCGTGGCTCCTTATAATGATGTGGACGCTCTTCGCCAGTTGGCGGAGCGTTGCGATGTCCTCACTTATGAGTTTGAAAATGTGGATGCCGACGGTTTGGATGCCGTTATCAAGGATGGTCAGCTTCCACAAGGGACAGACCTACTCCGAATCTCTCAAAATCGAATCTTTGAGAAGGACTTTCTTTCTAACAAGGCTCAAGTCACTGTGGCTCCTTACAAGGTTGTGAAATCTAGCCAAGACTTGGAAGATATCGACTTGTCGAAAAACTATGTCCTTAAGACGGCGACTGGTGGTTACGATGGTCATGGACAAAAGGTTATTCGTTCAGAAGCAGACTTGGAAGAAGCATACACTTTAGCGGACTCAGCAGACTGTGTCTTGGAAGAATTCGTCAACTTTGACTTGGAGATTTCAGTCATTGTATCTGGTAATGGCAAGGACGTGACAGTATTCCCAATTCAGGAAAATATCCACCGCAACAACATTCTTTCAAAAACCATTGTGCCTGCTCGCATTTCTGACAGTCTAGCTGAGAAAGCTAAAGCCATGGCTGTGAAGATTGCTGAACAACTCAATCTTTCTGGTACGCTCTGTGTGGAAATGTTTGCGACAGCTGATGACATCATCGTCAACGAAATTGCACCACGCCCCCACAATTCAGGGCACTATTCGATTGAAGCCTGTGACTTTTCACAGTTTGATACCCATATTCTAGGCGTTCTCGGAGCACCATTGCCAGACATCAAACTACATGCACCAGCAGTCATGCTCAATGTTCTCGGCCAGCATGTCGAGGCTGCTGAAAAATATGTGACAGAAAATCCAAGCGCCCACCTCCATTTGTATGGTAAAATAGAAGCGAAGCACAACCGCAAAATGGGACATGTGACTTTGTTTAGTGATGAACCGGATAAGGTTGAGGAGTTTGGGAAAGGGATTGATTTTTAAGTGAAAATAGCGATTCTAGGACTCGGAGTGATCGGGACCACTTATGCCTACGCCTTTCAAAAAGCAGGCCATCAAGTGGAACACGTACTGAGAGATAGTAAGAAAAACAATGCACCGAAGGAGTTGTCAGTTGATCTGCTAGATGGTCGCTATCATTCCAAAGGTGAGAACAAGCATGATACTTATGAGGTTCATGTGGCAGAAGCTCATTCGGAATATGATTTTATTTTTCTCAGTGTGCGTCATGGACTTGTCAAAGAAGCTGTGGAAACCTTGCGAAAAAACAATATCAAAGGCACCCTTGTTTTCTTTTGTAATTTCTGGGATAATCGAAAAGAGGTCCAAGAGTGGGCAGGGGATTACAACTATATTTTGGCCTTTCCGACAGCGGGTGGTCATATGCAGGAGAACCATTTGGATGGTGTCTTGTTCGACCATTTAATGCTAGAAGGTGAGCAAAAAGCACACATTTCTAACTATGCTGATCTGACGGCTTTACTAGTTTCTGCAGATTTGAAGTGGGAAGTGCCTCATGATATGGTCGAGTGGATTTGGATTCACATGGCGATTAACGCAGGTGTCACTTCGACAGCTGCTCGCTCAGGAAATTTGGAAAATCCAGAAGAACTGGCTTTGAACTTGATGAATAGTTCATCGGAATTATCATTGGCCATCAAGGCCATTCGAGAAGCTTTGAAAGTCGTAGAAGCGCGTGGCGTGAATTTGAAACTTTACAAAGCAGAACTATTGCCATACAAAATTCCCGCTTGGATAGCCGGCAAGGCCATGAAAGTCATGTTTGCGAAAAATGAGCTGACCCGAAAAATTATGACTTTGCACAATGATAAACAGGACATCTTCTATTGTTGTCAAAGTGTTTATCAGACCGGTCAGGTGTTAGGTGTGAAGATGCCTATTCTGGAAGCAAATATGAAGGGCATTTCGATTTAGGAGTTTTTTATGATACAACTCATCGTCAACGCATTTGTTGAAAAAGAGAAGACCGGAGCAGTCGTCGAAGTCTTGTATGCTAGTAGTGATCACGAAAAGGTGAAAGCTAAGTATGAAGAGTTGCTTGCTCAATATCCTGAAAACTATCTAGCTATCTATGATGTCCCGCTGGATACGGATTTGAATACACTCAATCACTATCCATCTGTATGGATTGGGAAAGAAGAATTTGAATAAAGTGATTGCCGCTTGCTAACTGATGTGAAACATCAAAAGAAAGGAAAATAAAACAATGATCGAACGTTACTCTCGCCCTGAGATGGCGAACATTTGGACTGAAGAAAATAAATACCGTGCTTGGCTTGAGGTGGAAATCTTAGCTGACGAAGCATGGGCTGAGTTAGGGGAAATCCCTAAGGAAGATGTAGCTTTGATTCGTGAAAAAGCGGACTTTGACATCGACCGTATCTTGGAAATCGAGCAAGAGACTCGCCACGATGTGGTGGCTTTCACGCGTGCGGTTTCTGAGACTCTTGGTGAAGAGCGCAAGTGGGTTCACTATGGGTTGACTTCTACCGACGTGGTGGATACTGCCTACGGTTACCTCTACAAACAAGCCAACGACATCATCCGCAAGGACCTTGAAAACTTCCTCAACATCATTGCTGACAAAGCGAAAGAGCACAAGTTCACCATCATGATGGGGCGTACCCACGGTGTTCACGCTGAGCCTACAACTTTTGGTCTTAAATTGGCAACTTGGTACAGCGAAATGAAGCGCAACATCGAGCGTTTCGAGCATGCGGCTGCTGGTGTGGAAGCTGGTAAGATTTCTGGTGCGGTCGGTAACTTTGCTAACATCCCACCATTCGTTGAAAAATACGTCTGCGACAAATTGGGTATCCGTGCCCAAGAAATCTCTACACAGGTTCTTCCTCGTGACCTTCACGCTGAGTACTTTGCAGTTCTTGCTAGCATCGCAACTTCTATCGAGCGTATGGCGACTGAGATTCGTGGTCTTCAAAAATCAGAACAACGTGAAGTAGAAGAGTTCTTTGCAAAGGGTCAAAAAGGTTCTTCAGCTATGCCTCACAAACGTAACCCAATCGGTTCTGAAAACATGACAGGTCTTGCGCGTGTGATCCGTGGTCACATGGTAACAGCTTATGAAAATGTATCACTCTGGCACGAGCGTGATATCTCTCACTCATCAGCTGAGCGGATCATTGCACCAGATACAACCATCTTGATTGACTACATGCTCAACCGTTTCGGAAACATCGTTAAGAACTTGACAGTCTTCCCAGAAAACATGATCCGCAACATGAACTCTACATTTGGTCTTATCTTCAGTCAACGTGCGATGCTTACTTTGATTGAAAAAGGTATGACTCGTGAGCAAGCTTACGACCTTGTACAACCAAAGACAGCTCAATCTTGGGATAACCAAGTAGACTTCAAACCACTTCTTGAAGCAGATCCAGAAGTAACTTCACGTCTCACTCAAGAAGAAATCGACGAAATCTTCAACCCAACTTACTACACCAAACGAGTGGATGACATCTTCGAACGCATCGGTTTGGGTGACTAACAATAAAACAAAAAAGCGAGACTTTTGTCCCGCTTTTTATTTGTGCTTAATCTTTTTTCTTGCTAAGTCCGTAAGCTGTGAGAGCAGTCATAAGACCAGTAGCAATCAACCATTCTGAACCTTGGCTTCCTGTTTCAGGAAGTTTATTTTCTTTTGCTACAGGAGCTGGGCCTTGAGGAAGAGCTTTGTTTTCCTCAGCAGGAACAGATGCTGGAGCTGGTTCACTTGGAATTTCTAGTTTTGGTTTTTCTTCAGCGATAGCTGCTTGACCATGTTCATCACCGACGTGAGTGACAGGGTTGCCAACTTCGATTACTTGAGCGACTGGTTCTTGAGCGACAACACTAGTAACCAATGTTTTAACTTCAGATCCATCAACAGCAGTAGTCACAGAGTAGAAATGGCTACGACGACCGTTGACACCTGCAGTTACAACACGAGTTTCTCCCTTAGGCAATGCATCAGTTTCACGAGTGATGGTTGTAAATGGAATTTCTTCATCTTCGATGACTACACGAGGTTTATTTACAACAGGAGCTTGACCTTTTTCGTCTCCTACATGTGTCGCTAATGTTCCAACTTCGACAACTTGATTGACAGCTTCTTTCGTTACTTGTCTTTCAAGAACTGTTTCTGTTTGCTTGCCATTTTCAGTCACAACTGAAAGATAGATAGTCCGTTCACCTTTGACACCTTCAGTGATGACTTTCTCTTGTCCTGCTGGAAGGTTAGGATTTTCTTTCTTAACAATCTCAAACGGAATTTCTTCTGTCTTAACAAGAAGCTCTGGTCGGTTTTCAACTGTAGCAGCAGTTTCACTCTCATAGAGGCTTCCTGAGTGAGTTGCAGCTGGTTTGAGACCCAGTCTAGCAGCTTTGAGATTAGCTACAAGTGTGTCCAATTCAGCTTGTTTGTTACGATTGAGGTTGTAGTTAAGAGCATCTTTAGCAGCCTTGAGAGCGTCGAGGCTTTCTGTGCTGTATCCTTCTAAGTTTTCAGGGATTTGAGCAAGTTCTTCGCGTAGTGCTTTGTAGTCAGCACGGAAGTAGTCTTTGTTGTGGTCTGCAAAGGCAGTCATGAGTTCAAAGATTTCTTCTTCCTTGTATTCTGCGCTTGGTCTATCAGCCCAGATAGCTAACATACTACCAACAGTAGGTAGGTCAACTTCAGGATATTTAGTTGATGCTAACTGGTTAAATGGAGTTTTTTCAGTATTTTCAATAGCTTTCTTGAGGAAGCCACCGCCATCTTCTGGTTTTTGACCGAGAATGTAGTACCAGTCTCCATTCGTGTTTAGGAATTTATAACCTTTGCTTGCTAGATATTGAGGAGACGCAAGGTTGTAACCCCACCAGCCTTTAGACCAGTAAGAGATGATAACGTCTTTATCAAACTCAACATCATCCTTGTCTTCGTAGTAGAAGCCATCGTTAAAGGCCATTGGTTGAAGACCTTTTTCTTTAGCCATGGCAGCTAGGCTATTAGCGTACTCAGCAAATTTGCCGTAGAGACCATACCACTTGAGGTAGTACCAACCTTGAGCATTGGTAGCATCGTTAGCATACTCATCTGTACCATAGTTAAAGATTTTAGTCTTACCAGCAAAGAAGTCCATGTACTTGCCGATAAGGGCTTTTGTAAAGTTCATCGCTTCTTCGTTTTCAAGGTCCATAGTTGTTTTTGAAACCTTGTCAAAGTTGGCTTGAGGGTTTGCGATGCCTAATTTTTCCATAGCGACAAGCATAGCATCCATATGACCTGGGCTATTGATAGCTGGGATTAGTCCAATCCCTTTGTCCTTAGCATACTGGATAAGCTCAGTGATTTCAGCTTGGTTCAAAGTAGTTCCGTTAGGATCATCGTAGTAAGATTTTGTTCCTTCGATGATGGCCTTTTTCACATCGTCGCTTGCATAAGTCTTGCCATTTGCTGAGATACTCATATCATCAAGTAGGAAGCGAAGTCCATCATTTCCAAGGAGCAAGTGAAGGTCAGAGTAGCCGAGCTCACTAGCCTTGTCAACGATGCGTTTAAGTTGGTCAAGTGTGAAGTATTTACGTCCAGCATCGATAGAGATGACCTTGTTCTTAGCTAGTTTTTCAACTTCACGTTTAGCATCTTCTTCTTTTTGAGCTTCTGGAGTGAAGGTCAAGTTGCTAACAGCTTCTTGGAGTTTTGCGATCGCTTGGTCAATAGTATCTTGTTGAGCACGGCTGAGGTTGCTATCGAGAGCACGGATGGCTTTTTCAGCATCTTTAACGGCTGCAATACTTTCTTCTGTGTAGCGAGTAAGGTCTGTTGGAACTTCTTTCAGAGCTTGTTCAGCAGACTCGTAGTCAGCAGCGAAGTATTCAGCATTTGAGTTTGCGAATTGACGCATGAGTTTGAAGAGACGAGATGGAGAGTAGCGAGCAGATGGAGTATCAGCCCAAGCTGCTACCATACCACCAATAATAGGAACGTCAGCTCCTTCTGTTTTTGGTACAGAAGTGATCGGTGTGCTCTTAATGCCGTTCAATCCTTGATCAAGGTTGTACCAACCTTGTCCGTCAGCATTACGGCCGAGAACATAGTACCAAGCATCGTTAGTATTGAGGATTTCATGTCCTTTTTCAGCTAGTAACTTAGAAGAAGCGACATCGTAACCACCCCAGCCACCAGTCCACATAGAGACGATGATGTCCTTGTCAAAAGTACCAAAACTTGTATCGCTATTATAGTAGATACCGTCGTTGAAGGCCATAGGTTTTAGACCGTGAGATTTGACGATACGAGCTAGGTCATTTGCATAGGCGATGAATTTGTCATAACCCTTGTCTGGGAATCCATCTTCTGGATACCATTTATAGGCTTGAAGAACGCTCCATCCTTTGGCATCAGTAGCATCATTAGCGTACTCATCCAAACCGATGTTGAAGATTTCAGACTTACCAGCAAAGTAGCCGGCATACTTATCAATCAAAGCTTTTGTGAAGGCAACAGCTTTTTCATTGTCAAGGTCAACAGTACGCGCTGATTCTTTACCAAAATAGTTAAAGTTAGGCTTTTCAATACCCAATTCTTTCATAGCATTAAGGATAGCGTCCATGTGGCCAGGACTGTTAACAGATGGGATAAGTCCAATACCTTTATCCTTAGCATAGTTAATCAAGTCGGTCATTTGGCTTTCAGTTAGATGATTGCCGTTTGGATCGTTGTAGTAAGCATTGGTTCCATTTTCAACAGCGCGTTTGACATCATCGCTTGCATAAGTTTTGTCCCCTACAGTTAGAGACATGTCATCAAGCATAAAACGCAAGCCATCATTTCCGACTAGGAGATGAAGATCAGTATAGCCATAGTGTTTGGCTTTGTCGATGATTTCTTTCAGTTGTTCAGGAGAGAAGTATTTACGCCCTGCATCGATTGAAACAATTTTCTTTTTAGCCAGTTTTTCATTGACTTGAGCTGCTTTCTCTGTAGCGACTACAGGAGCCTCAACTGTAGCAACTTCTTTGTTTTCTACCTTTTCTGGTTCTGGCTGCTTAGCTTCTTCAGTTACTTCTGGTTTTGCTGGAGTTTCTTCAGTTGCAACAGTTTTTTCTACGACAGGTGCAGAAGTAGCTTCAACTTTTGGTGCTTCAGTGTTTGCTACAGGTGTCGCTGGAGCTGCAGGAGATACGGCTTCTGGTGTAGGACTGGTTTCAAGTTTTTCTTCGCTGGCCTGTGGAGACGATTCACCTGTAGCTTGGATAGTAGGTTGATTCTCTGTTGTAGTAGGTACGACTCCATCAGCGGCAACAGCTTGCGCATGAAAGGCAAAGCCGATCAAGACAGAAGCTGCTCCGATTGCGTATTTACGAATAGAGAAACGCTGTTTATTTTCTGGTTTCATTAAATAACCTCCTAATTTATTATTTTGGTAGCGTTTTCACAAACTGATTCCATTGTATTATCTGAAACTAGTAAAGTCAAGTATTTTAATAAAATACCTATAAAAAATATAAGAAGTTATTTAATTTGAACTAATTTTCAATTTTTACTCTGTTTTTAGTAAAATTTCTCCAAATTATAGTTTAAAGTCATTTGATATTTCCTACTAAAAGCTAGCGTGCTATAATGAAAAACAGAAAAGCCTGAAACGATTGTCTCAGACTTTTTAATGTTTAGTGATCGCGATCACATGAGATAAATTTAATCTTATAGAAATCAGAACGTTTGTAAGTTTCAATGTATTCCAACACTTGGCCAGTTGATTCAAGTTTAGTTGTCTTGGTTTGGAGAACAGTTGGGAACTGAGAGTCGATTCCTAGGATAGAAGCAGCATGTTCTGGAGTTGGAAATACAATGTCATTGATTTCTTCAAAATGCTCGTCATTCATGTGAATGTGGTAGTCCAATTTGAAACGATTATAGATAGAACTATAGTATTCAAGATTTGGATAGTTTGCATTGATGTATTGTTCAGGGATATAAGATGTGTGGTAGATATAAGTAACACCGTTAGATTCACGGATACGTTCGATTTTGTAATAAAATTGATCGCCACGCAATCCCAATTTTTCTAAGTAGTTAAGATCGTTACCGCGTTCAATAGAAAGAACAGTGACTTTATCGTCCTTGGTTTCAAAAATTTCTACATCAGAAAATTCTACGAGTTTGTGCTTGCGAGCGCGAGCCACAAAGGTTCCTTTTCCTTGTTGGCGGACAATATAACCGTCTTTAGCAAGGTCGTTTAAGGCGCGAACAACAGTGATTGAACTTACGTCATACATTGCAATCAACTCTGCTTCAGTGTAAAACTTGTCGCCACTTGCAAATTGACCTGAAATGATTTTATTTTTCAATTCATCTTTGATATATTGATACTTTGGAATTGCCATATTTTCACCTCATTTTTTCCTTCTCCATCTTCGATTTTACCATAAATAGTTTGAAAATGATAGTAAATAATGTAAAAAAATAAAATAATATTCTAAGCGATTGACTTACATATTATTTACGGTTATAAACTCATACATTTATGCTATCTAGATCGAAAATATTTAAGAAAAAAATTTTTTACAAGAATTTTAGAAAACAATTCAGTAAAAAAAAAGAAAAATTTTAAATAATTTTCGAAAAATCTATTGACAAGATGGATTCATTAGTTTATTATTTAATATAACAACAAATGAAAGCGCAAACGAAAAAGTATGGGGTGGTAAAATGACAAGGTTTAAAATTGAGGATGATTTTTACCTAGATGGGGAACCATTCAAAATTTTATCTGGTGCCATTCATTATTTTAGAATTCCTGAAGAAGACTGGTATCATTCATTGTATAATCTCAAGGCTTTAGGTTTTAACACTGTTGAAACCTACGTCGCTTGGAATTTGCATGAGTCAACTGAAGGAAACTTCAATTTTGAAGGCAATCTTGATATTGAAAAATTTCTTCAGACAGCTCAGGACTTAGGCTTGTATGCTATTGTTCGACCATCTCCCTTTATCTGTGCAGAGTGGGAATTCGGTGGTTTACCAGCTTGGCTTTTAAATAAAGACATGCGAATCCGTTCCTCTGATCCAGCCTTTATAGAAATGGTAGGACGCTACTATGATCATTTACTTCCACGTCTTGTTCCAAGATTGTTGGATAATGGTGGTAACATCCTCATGATGCAGGTTGAAAATGAGTACGGTTCATACGGTGAGGACAAAACCTACTTGCGTGAGATTCGCCGATTGATGGAAGAACGTTCAGTGACTTGTCCGCTCTTTACATCTGATGGTCCATGGCGAGCAACTCTGAAAGCTGGTACCTTGATTGAAGATGATCTCTTTGTGACAGGGAACTTTGGTTCAAAAGCAAACTTTAACTTCTCGCAAATGCAAGAGTTCTTTGATGAGTATGGCAAGAAATGGCCACTCATGTGTATGGAATTCTGGGATGGATGGTTTAACCGATGGAAAGAACCAGTCATCACGCGTGAGCCAGAGGAGTTAGCAGAAGCCGTACATGAGGTACTAGAGCAAGGCTCTATCAACCTTTACATGTTCCACGGTGGAACCAACTTTGGTTTTATGAATGGTTGTTCAGCTCGAGGAACTATTGATTTACCACAAGTAACATCTTATGATTATGACGCTCTCCTTAATGAAGCTGGGAATCCAACTGCTAAATACATGGCAGTTAAAGAAATGATGGCGACTTACTATCCTGAGTATCCACAATTAGAACCGCTTTACAAAGAGAGCATGGAAGTTGAAAACATTCCACTGGTTGAGAAAGTTTCTCTATTTGAAACCTTGGATAGCCTAACAAGTCCAACTAAAAGTCTCTATCCTAAGAAAATGGAAGAGTTGGGACAAAGCTACGGTTATCTACTCTATCGTACAGAAGCTAGTTGGGATGCAGAAGAAGAACGTATCCGTATCATTGACGGTCGAGACAGAGCTCAGCTATTTGTAGATGGTAAATGGGTCGCAACTCAATACCAGACAGAAATTGGTGAGGACATCTTCTATCAAGGAGAAAAGAAAGCGCTCTCTCGATTTGATGTCTTGGTAGAAAATATGGGGCGTGTCAATTACGGGCATAAGTTCCTAGCAGATACACAAAGAAAAGGGATTCGTACAGGTGTCTGCAAAGACCTACACTTCATGGTGAACTGGGAACACTATCCGCTTCCACTAGATAATCCTGAAAAGATTGATTTCTCAAAAGGATGGACAGAAGGACAACCTGCCTTTTACGCCTATGACTTTGAAGTTGAGGCTCCGAAGGACACCTACTTAGAACTATCTGAGTTTGGTAAAGGGATTGCCTATGTCAATGGCCATCATCTCGGACGTTTCTGGAATGTTGGTCCAACCTTATCGCTTTATATTCCGCACAGCTATCTCAAGGAAGGTGCTAACCGCATCATTATCTTTGAAACTGAAGGGGAGTATAAAGATCACATACACTTAACTCGTAAACCTACACTAAAACATATAAAGGGGGAAAATTTATGACAATTGTAGGATGCCGTATTGATGGACGTTTGATCCACGGACAAGTAGCAAACCTTTGGTCTGCTAAACTGAATGTTTCACGTATCATGGTCGTTGACAATGAAGTTGTTAACAACGATGTTGAAAAGAGCGGATTGAAACTTGCAACACCACCAGGTGTAAAACTTAGTATTTTGCCAGTTGAAAAAGCTGCAGCCAATATCCTTGCTGGAAAATATGATAGCCAACGTTTGTTTATCGTTGCTCGTAAACCAGACCGCTTCCTCGGTTTGGTAGAAGCAGGTGTGCCACTTGAAACTGTCAATGTCGGCAACATGTCTCAAACACCAGAAACACGTTCTATTACACGTTCTATCAACGTTGTAGATAAAGACGTGGAAGATTTCCACAAATTGGCGGAAAAAGGTGTTAAACTTACTGCTCAAATGGTTCCAAATGATCCAGTTTCAGACTTTTTGAGCTTATTAAAATAGGAAAAAATTTTTAGGAGGTCATTGTTATGATACAATGGTGGCAAATTTTACTTCTCACTTTGTACTCAGCTTATCAAATCTGTGATGAGTTGACGATCGTTTCTTCTGCAGGTTCCCCTGTATTCGCTGGTTTCATTACTGGTTTAGTCATGGGAGATTTGACAACTGGTTTGTTTATCGGTGGTAGCTTGCAGTTGTTTGTCCTTGGGGTAGGTACCTTCGGTGGTGCTTCTCGTATCGACGCAACTTCTGGTGCGGTTCTTGCGACTGCTTTCTCAGTTTCACAAGGTATTGAAACTGACCTTGCGATTACTACAATCGCTGTACCAGTAGCGGCACTTTTAACTTACTTCGACGTACTTGGTCGTATGACTACTACATTCTTCGCACACCGTATTGATGCTGCGATCGAACGCTTTGACTACAAAGGAATCGAACGTAACTACCTTCTTGGTGCGCTTCCATGGGCTGCTTCTCGTGCCCTTCCAGTATTCTTCGCCCTAGCTTTCGGTGGAGAATTCGTACAAGCAGTTGTAAACTTTGTTAAAGAATTCCAATGGGTTGCAGACGGTTTGACTCTTGCAGGTCGTATGCTTCCAGGTCTTGGATTCGCTATCTTGCTTCGTTACCTTCCAGTTAAACGTAACCTTCACTACCTTGCTATGGGATTCGGTTTGACAGCTATGTTGACTGTACTTTACTCATACGTAACAGGTCTTGGTGGAGCAGTTGCTGGTCTCATTGGCACTCTTCCTGCTGACGTTGCTGAAAAAATTGGCTTTGCCAACAACTTCAAAGGTTTGTCTATGATCGGTGTCTCTATCGTAGGTATCTTCCTTGCAGTTGTTCACTTCAAGAACAGCCAAAAAGTTGCTGTAGCAGCACCTTCTACACCATCAGAAAGTGGGGAAATTGAAGATGACGAATTCTAATTACAAATTAACAAAAGAAGATTTTAATCAAATTAACAAACGTAGCTTGTTCACTTTCCAATTGGGATGGAACTACGAACGTATGCAAGCATCAGGTTACCTTTACATGATCTTGCCACAATTGCGTAAAATGTATGGAGATGGAACTCCTGAGTTGAAAGAAATGATGAAAGTTCATACTCAATTCTTCAACACTTCACCATTCTTCCACACAATCATCGCTGGTTTTGACCTTGCCATGGAAGAAAAAGATGGCGTTGACTCAAAAGATGCGGTTAACGGTATCAAGACAGGTTTGATGGGACCATTCGCTCCTCTTGGAGATACTATCTTTGGTTCACTTGTACCTGCTATCATGGGATCTATCGCTGCAACAATGGCTATCGCTGGTCAACCTTGGGGTATCTTCCTTTGGATCGCAGTTGCAGTAGCGTATGACATCTTCCGTTGGAAACAGTTGGAATTTGCCTACAAAGAAGGGGTTAACCTTATCAACAACATGCAAAGCACTTTGACAGCTTTGATTGAAGCTGCATCTGTACTTGGTGTATTCATGATGGGTGCTCTTGTAGCAACAATGATCAACTTTGAAATTTCATACAAATTGCCAATCGGTGAAAAGATGATTGACTTCCAAGATATCTTGAACTCAATCTTCCCACGCTTGCTTCCAGCAATCTTCACAGCATTCATCTTCTGGTTGCTTGGTAAGAAAGGTATGAACTCAACTAAAGCAATCGGTATCATCATTGCTCTTGCAGTTGGACTTTCATTCATCGGTAAATTTGTACTTGGAATGGGCGCATAATTTATGACTAAATCATTGATTTTAGTGAGTCACGGTCGTTTCTGTGAAGAACTTAAAGGTAGCACAGAAATGATTATGGGTCCACAAGACAACATTCATGCGGTAGCTCTTCTTCCAGAAGATGGGCCAGAAGAATTTACTGCAAAATTTGAAGCTGCTGTCGAAGGTTTGGATGATTTCCTAGTCTTTGCAGACCTTCTTGGTGGAACACCATGTAACGTGGTGAGCCGTCTGATTATGGAAGGGCGCGACATTGAACTTTATGCAGGAATGAATCTTCCGATGGTTATTGAATTTATCAATGCAAGCCTAACAGGCATGGATGCAGATTATAAGAGTCGTGCTTCAGAAAGCATTGTCAAAGTTAATGATTTATTGGCAAGCTTCGACGACGATGAAGATGAATAATACTCTTCAAAAATCAAATTCAAACCACGTCAGCTTCGCCTTGCCGTACTCGAGTACAGCCTTCGGCTAGCTTCCTAGTTTGCTCTTTGATTTTCATTGAGTATAAGATGTGGTTGCGTTAAAACGTTAAATCATCTTATAGAAAATATACATGGGAATGGGAGCCGCTCCCATTCCCATGTTTTCAATCATGAAACAATATTAGATTAGAGGTTTTCAATGCTAGATTATACAAAAGAAGATTTGCTTGAGTTGGGGGCAGAAATCACAACTCGCGAAATTTACCAACAACCAGACGTTTGGAAAGATGCTTTTGAAGCTTATCAAGCACGACGTGATGAAATTGCAGCCTTCTTACAAGGAATTGCTGACAAACATGACTACATCAAAGTTATCCTGACTGGTGCTGGAACTTCTGCTTATGTAGGTGATACTCTTGTTCCTTACTTCAAGGAAGTTTATGATGAACGTAAATGGAATTTCAATGCTATCGCGACAACTGATATTGTAGCAAACCCACAAACTTATTTGAAAAAAGATGTGGCAACTGTTTTGGTATCATTCGCGCGTAGCGGGAACTCACCTGAGAGTGTGGCAACAGTTGACTTGGCAAAGGCTTTGGTTGATGAGCTTTATCAAGTGACCATCACATGTGCAGCTGAAGGGAAATTGGCTCTCCAAGCGCATGGTGATGACCGCAACCTCTTGCTCTTGCAACCAGCTGCTTCTAACGATGCTGGCTTTGCTATGACTTCAAGCTTCACTTCAATGATGTTGACAGCGCTCTTGGTATTTGATCCGACAGACTTTGCTGTTAAAGTTGAACGTTTCGACGTGCTATCTAGTTTAGCTCGCAAAGTTCTTGACAATGTGGCAGATGTCAAAGAGTTGGTTGACCTAGGCTTTAACCGAGTGATTTATCTAGGTGCGGGCCCATTCTTCGGACTTGCTCACGAAGCCCAGCTTAAAATTTTGGAATTGACTGCTGGTCAAGTCGCGACAATGTATGAAAGCCCAGTTGGCTTCCGTCACGGTCCAAAATCTCTTATCAACGAAGATACAGTCGTTTTGGTATTTGGTACTACAACAGATTATACTCGTAAGTACGATTTAGACTTGGTTCGCGAAGTTGCTGGCGACCAAATTGCTCGTCGAGTTGTTCTCTTGAGTGATCAAGCCTTTGGACTTGAAAATAATGTGAAGGAAGTAGCACTTGGATGCGGTGGGGTTCTGAATGATGTTTACCGTGTCTTCCCTTACATCGTTTATGGTCAGTTATTTGCTCTCTTGACTTCACTTAAAGTTGGTAACAGACCAGATACACCATCACCTACAGGTACAGTGAACCGTGTCGTTCAAGGCGTCATTATTCACGAATTTGAAAAATAAGGAGTTATTTATGAGTAAATTAACATTAAGCACAAATAAACTTGCTTGCATGCAAAAACTCTCAGACGAGAATGGTATCATCTCAGCTCTTGCTTTTGATCAACGTGGTGCTTTGAAACGCCTCATGGCTCAATACCAAACAGAAGAGCCAACAGTAGCACAAATGGAAGAACTTAAAGTATTGGTAGCGGATGAATTGACAAAATACGCTTCATCTATGCTTCTTGACCCTGAGTATGGACTTCCAGCTACAAAAGCTCTTGATCCAAAAGCTGGTCTTCTCCTTGCTTATGAAAAAACTGGATACGACACAACAAGTACAAAACGTTTGCCAGACTGCTTGGATGTTTGGTCTGCAAAACGTATCAAAGAACAAGGTGCAGATGCTGTTAAGTTCTTGCTTTACTATGATGTAGACAGCTCTGACGAACTCAACCAACAAAAACAAGCCTACATCGAACGTATTGGTTCTGAGTGTGTGGCAGAAGATATTCCATTCTTCCTTGAAATCTTAGCTTACGATGAAAAGATTGCTGATGCAGGTTCTGCTGAATACGCTAAAGTAAAACCACACAAGGTTATCGGTGCTATGAAGGTCTTCTCAGACCCACGCTTCAACATCGATGTCTTGAAAGTAGAAGTTCCAGTTAACGTGAAATACGTTGAAGGCTTTGGTGATGGAGAAATCGTTCATACACGTGAAGAAGCAGCTGCTTTCTTCAAAGCTCAGGACGAAGCTACTAACCTTCCATACATCTACTTGAGTGCAGGTGTATCCGCTAAGCTCTTCCAAGAAACTCTTGTATTTGCCCACGAATCAGGTGCAAACTTCAACGGTGTTCTTTGTGGACGTGCTACATGGGCTGGATCAGTTGAAGCTTACATCAAAGATGGTGAAGCAGCAGCTCGCGAATGGCTTCGTACAACTG
>NZ_KV804181.1:106778-127154 GCF_001811305.1 Streptococcus sp. HMSC056C01 | reverse complement strand
AGGTTCTTCAAACAACAGCTACTTCATGGACTGACCGTGTAGAAGCATAGAACGGAAATAGAAGGAACTACTTTTGTTAAGAAAATATTTATGGTTTCTTGACAAAGGTGTCTGTAAATCATACAATAAAACCATAGAACGTGAATGCGCTTTCTATGGTTTGTTTACTTAATTGAAATAGAAAAAGGAGAGAAGGATGAAAGCATACACAGAACGTGTATTTGGGAAAGTTGATGACAAGGATGTCCTCGCTTACCGTTTTGAAACGGAGGCAGGCTACCAACTGGAAATTATGACCTATGGAGCAACAATTTTACGCTATGTAACTCCAGATAAGGCTGGCAATTTTGCCAATGTTATTCTTGGTTTTGATGATTTTGAAAGCTATGTGGGCAATAGCCCTAAACATGGAGCAAGTGTAGGTCCAGTTGCAGGTCGTATCGCAGGTGCAACATTTGAACTCAATGGGAAGACCTATGAACTCGAAGTTAACAATGCTAGCAACTGTAACCACAGTGGCTCAACTGGTTGGGATTCTAGCTTGTTTGAGCTAGTCGAAGTGAGTGACCATGGTTTGACTCTTTACACAGAAAGAGCAGACGGGACTGGAGATTTCCCTGGAAATCTTAAGATCTGGATTAGCTACAACTTGGAAGAAAGTGGTGCCTACGAAGTTAGTTACAAGGTAACGACAGACCAGGATACCTTGGTCAATCCAACTAATCATAGCTATTTTAACTTGTCAGGTGATTTCACTCAGACAGTTGACCGCCATGTCTTCCAACTGAATACAGAGGGTATTTATCCAATTGCTCCTGATGGTGTTCCAGCTAAAACCCCAGATGCTAATCGTGATGTGGTCAAACATATCTATAATGGTGCCTTGTTGAAAGATATCTTTGCAGAAGAAGATGAGCAAATCCAACTCGTATCTGGTTTGGACCATCCATTTGCGCTACCTGCAGGACATGACAATGCTGGTTTCCTTTATGATCAAAACTCAGGTCGTTTCTTACTCTTTAAGACAGAGGCTCCTTGCTTTGTGGTCTACACAGCAAACTTTGTGGATGAGAGTGTCATCATCGCTGGTCAGCCAATGATTCAGCACAATGGAATTGCTCTTGAAGCACAAGCTTTACCAGATGCTATTCATAGCGATCTTAAAGACCAAGTCATCCTCAAAGCAGGTGAAACTTTCACCAGCAAAACTCGTTATGAACTTGTCGTGAAATAATAAAAATTCTCTGAAGTCATAGGATTTCAGAGAATTTTTTCTTATACTCAATGAAAATCAAAGAGCAAACTAGGAAGCTAGCCAAAGGCTGTACTCGAGTACGGCAAGGCGAAGCTGACGTGGTTTGAATTTGATTTTTGAAGAGTATTATTCTTCATCTGGTGTGAGAATCATTGGAATGATGATTGGTTCACGTTCAGTATTTTCGTAAAGGAATGGTCGAATGGCATTTACGATAGCGCCATTTACAGACTGGACGCTGGCATCCTTGTTTTTCAATGCGATACGAATGGCATTGAAAAGGATACGTTGGCTTTGGCGAATCAAGTCGCCGGACTCTCTCATGTAGACAAATCCACGGCTGAGAATATCTGGTCCAGATAGAATCATCTGAGACTTGAAGTCAACGGTTGCGACAGCCAGTACAACACCATCTTCAGATAGATCGCGACGATCTTTAAGCACAGCTGCACCGATTTCACCGATACGATTACCATCGACGTAGATATCCTGGGCGTTAAAATGACCTGCGATACGAGCAGAATTTGCAGTAAGGGCAAGCACATCACCGTTGCTCATGATAAAGATATTGTCCTTCTCAACTCCAGTATCTACGGCAAGTCCAGCGTGGACTTTTTGCATGCGATATTCACCGTGAACAGGCATGAAGTATTTTGGTTTGATGAGGCGGAGCATGAGTTTTTGCTCTTGCTGGCCACCGTGTCCAGATGTATGGATATTGTTAATCTTACCATGGATAACTTCAACACCAGCTTCAGAAATGATGTTAATCAATTTGTTGACGCTAGTGGTGTTTCCTGGAATTGGGCTAGATGAGAAGATAACGGTATCACCAGGTTGGAGTTGCACCTGACGGTGGGTTCCGTTAGCGATACGAGAGAGAGCAGCCATAGGCTCACCCTGACTTCCCGTACAGAGGATAAGAATCTCACCCGCAGGGTAGTCTTTGATTTCATTTGGCTCGATGAAGGTTCCTTTAGGCGCCTTGATGTAGCCAAGCTCGATTCCGTTAACAATGGCCTTTTCCATAGAGCGCCCAAAGACAGCAATCTTACGCCCGGTCTTAACAGCGGCTTCCGTTGCTTGTTGGAGACGGAAGATATTTGAGGCAAAGGATGCAAAGATGATACGTCCCTCGATACCTTGGATGATCTTCATGATCGACTGGCCGACAACCTTTTCAGAGTTTGTAAAGGTTGGCACTTCAGCATTGGTCGAGTCAGAGAGTAAGCAAAGCACTCCGTCTTCACCTAGGGCTGCCATACGGTGCAAGTCTGCAGGTTCCCCAACTGGTGTAAAGTCAAACTTGAAGTCTCCCGTACAAACGATTTTCCCTTGAGGTGTATGGATGACGATTCCCAATGGCTCTGGAATCGAGTGGGTTGTTCTAAAGAAGGTTGCTTTAAGGTTTTTAAAGGTCAACTCTGTGTTGTGGTTGATTTCGTGAAGTGTAGCATTGCGCAAAAGTCCATGCTCTTCGAGTTTGCCACGGATCAAGGCAAGGGCCAGTGGACCAGCATAGATAGGGATGTTTGCTTGCTTGAGCAAGAAAGGAATCCCTCCGATATGGTCCTCGTGTCCGTGTGTAATCAAGAGAGCCTTGACACGGTCGATATTTTCTACAATATAAGAGTAATCAGGGATAACGTAGTCGATACCAAGTAGGTCATCCTCAGGGAATTTAATCCCTGCATCAACGATGATAATTTCGTCTTGGTATTCGATACCATATGTGTTTTTTCCGATTTCTCCTAGACCACCAATGGCAAAAACGCCGACTTCTTCTGGTTTAAGAGTGTAGGCCATATTAGAACTCCGTAATTTCGAATGCGCCAGTTTCTTTTTCGTAGTCTAGCAATTTGTCAGACAAGAGTTCGATATACTCGATATTATATTCTGGACGATTTTCTTCGACAAGTTGGCGAGCAGCGATACGTCCTTCAAGTTCTGAACTAGCATCGATGTCTAAGTATAGTGAGCGTGTTGTTTCACGACGTGGGCTACGGTCTTTTGTTTCTTGATAAAAAACTTTGTAAATCATATGTTTCCTTTCTGCTTTCAGGTCAGCTATATTCAAAAATGCTCAGTTTGAAGCTGGTTTGATTCCAGTTCATTTTTTGTCTTTATTGACCTTGATTCGTTACAATTATCTCAATTATAACATAAAAAGGGGAATTAGTAAAAGCAGGAAACATGAAAGTAAGGAGCTTGAAATGGGTTTCATTATACCTTGTATAAGTATTTGAAGACATCCGATGCAAGTGCTATAATAAAGTTAGAAAAGAGGTTTTTCTTGATTAAGGAGGACTAGCTATGCTTGATTTTGTGTTTCACCTATTTGGATGGAAATTCTACATACTGCTACAACTGCTTGGGCTCCTTTTCGTTAGATGATGATTTTGAAATATTTGCCTTTAGAATTGGAGAAAGGAGGCTCTCTATGTTTCAACTAGCTATCGCGATTCGTCTCTTGGTATTTGCTGTTTTTGTTGCTTGTGTTTACGGTGGCAATTTAGTATTTGTTCGGCTGGAACATAGAAAAATAGCTGTACACTGGAAAATTCTCTTTGTAACACTGTACTCTATCTTCCTCCTTCTTGTAACCTATGTGGTCTGGCTTGTATTTTACTTTGGTTTGAATGCTTAAGTTCTTGTCCTGCCTGTTTGGCAGGGCATTTTTGGTTTCAAAACAAAGAAAATTCCCATGTGTCGGCTTTTGTAGTATAATAGTAAACAGACAAAAAGATAGGAATGTGTTATGAAAGTATTAGCTTTTGATACGTCCAGCAAGGCTCTTTCTCTTGCTATTTTAGAGGACAAGCAGCTTCTTGCCGAGACGACAATCAATATCAAAAAAAATCACAGTATTACCCTTATGCCAGCCATCGATTTTTTGATAGCTAGTCTAGATTTGACGCCCAAAGATTTGGATCGAATCGTTGTAGCAGAGGGGCCAGGTAGCTACACAGGTTTGCGAATCGCGGTAGCAACTGCCAAGACATTGGCTCATACCCTGAACATTGAGTTAGTGGGGATGTCTAGCCTTTTGGCTCTGGTACCAAGCCAGCAAGTAGGTCTTTTAGTACCTTTGATGGATGCGCGTCGCAACAATGTTTACGCAGGATTTTATGAAAATGCTCAGCCTGTCTTTCCAGAGGCGCATCTGTCCTTTGCAGAAGTTTTGGAGCAAGTCAAAGATGCTGAACAAGTCACTTTTGTTGGTGAAGTGGGAGCCTTTGTGGAGCAGATTCAAGAACAACTACCACAGGCTAACTATCAGGAAACCTTGCCAAATGCAGCGAATCTAGCCCTCTGGGCTTGGGATAAGGAAGCAGACTCCTTGCATGACTTTGTGCCAAATTACCTCAAGCGTGTAGAAGCTGAGGAAAACTGGCTTAAGAATCACACCGAGTCTGGCGAGTCTTACATTAAACGCCTATGATAGAAATTAAACGAATCCAACAACAGCCTGATTTGGCACAAGTCATCTATGCTGTCATGGTAGATGTATACCCAGTCAGTCCTTGGACTCTGGAACAAATCCAAGCAGACCTGTCCCAAGACCAGACCTGGTATGCTCTAGCTTATGATGGGGAAGAAGTGATTGGCTTTCTAGCTGTGCAGGAGAATCTATTTGAAGCAGAAGTCCTGCAAATTGCTGTCAAAAAAGCCTATCAAGGTCAGGGAATCGCGTCAGCCTTGTTTGCTCAATTAACGACAGATAAGGAGATTTTCCTCGAAGTCAGAAAGTCAAATCAACGAGCACAGGCATTTTATAAGAAAGAAAGAATGGCAGTCATCGCTGAGAGAAAGTCCTACTACCATGATCCAGTTGAGGATGCCATTATCATGAAGAGAGAAATAGATGAAGGATAGATATATTTTAGCATTTGAGACATCCTGTGATGAGACCAGTGTCGCCGTACTGAAAAACGATGACGAGCTCTTATCCAATGTCATTGCTAGTCAAATTGAAAGTCACAAACGTTTTGGGGGCGTAGTTCCTGAAGTGGCTAGTCGTCACCATGTTGAGGTCATTACAGCCTGTATCGAGGAGGCGCTGGCAGAAGCAGGGATTACAGAAGAAGATGTAACAGCTGTTGCGGTTACTTATGGACCAGGCTTGGTCGGAGCCTTGCTTGTTGGTTTGTCAGCTGCCAAGGCCTTTGCTTGGGGACATGGACTTCCGCTGATTCCCGTTAACCACATGTCTGGCCACCTCATGGCAGCTCAAAGTGTGGAGCCTTTGGAATTCCCCTTACTAGCTCTATTAGTCAGTGGTGGACACACAGAGTTGGTCTATGTTTCTGAGGCTGGTGATTATAAGATTGTTGGTGAAACCCGTGATGATGCGGTTGGTGAGGCCTATGATAAGGTCGGACGTGTCATGGGCTTGACCTATCCAGCAGGTCGGGAGATTGATGAGTTGGCTCATCAAGGTCAGGATGTTTATGATTTCCCACGTGCCATGATTAAGGAAGACAATCTGGAGTTTTCATTTTCAGGTTTGAAGTCTGCCTTTATCAATCTTCACCACAATGCCGAGCAAAAGGGAGAAAGCTTGTCCAAGGAAGACCTATCTGCTTCTTTCCAAGCTGCAGTCATGGATATTCTCATGGCAAAAACTAAAAAAGCCTTAGAGAAATACCCTGTTAAAACCCTCGTTGTAGCTGGTGGTGTAGCAGCAAACAAAGGATTAAGAGAACGCTTGGCAGCTGAAATCACTGACGTCAAGGTTATCATTCCACCTCTGCGTCTTTGCGGGGACAATGCAGGCATGATTGCCTACGCAAGCGTTAGTGAGTGGAACAAAGAAAACTTTGCAGGATTGGAGATAAATGCCAAACCTAGCCTCGCTTTTGATACTATAGAATAAAGAGTTAGCCTAGAGTTAACTCTTTTATCTTGGACAAATGACCGATTTTTTTTGTATAGTAGAAATATGAAATTTACAAAAATAATCAGTAGTCTGCTTGTACTTGGAACTTTCCTCCTGATTCTAATAGCTTGTCAGACTTTTTCCAAGACGCAACTGGTCGTGTTTGAGTCACTTTCATTTTATATGCCTACGAAGTCTTTTGAAGAAGCGTTTGGAGAACCAAATGAAGTAGTGGAAGAAACAGCAACTGGCTATCGAGATACTTGGCATGCAGAAGACCCTTATCTCTATAAAACAGGGCGTCTTTTTTATAATTATGACAAGGTTAATTGGAAGAATTATAGCGGTCGAGCAATCTTCACCTTTTCAAAATCGCATCGTTTACAAGAAGCGACGATTTATTTTCCGATGCCTTCTAAAGCGCAACAGAAAGAAATATTTTATCACATGACCCAAGATATAAAAGCAGAAATCGAAGCTCTACCAAACTTTCAGTCCTTGAAAGTTGATGCCTTGGCAGGTGATGATGTTGGTTATCGATTTAAGGTCAAGTTAAAAGGGCAGAGAGAAGAACTCTGGGTTGATGTTTACCCGATAGAAAATGAATATGTTGAAAAACCTGAAGTTGACAAATATCCTATTCGAGTGGATCAATTTCGAATGTATCCTGGATGAGTACTTTTTACTAGCTTCAAACTCTAAACTTTTTTCTATTTTACGAATATGTTATAATAATGTTTGCTGTGACTGTTTGGGAAACAGTTGCTGAAGGAATGATTAGTGAGGAAGTCTATGAAAGAAAAAGGATTTTGGGAGGGTGTGCAGGCTGCGGTGCCGACGGCTCTGGGCTATGTTAGCATCGGCCTTGCCTGTGGCATTATCGGTTCGCCCTATGTGACACCACTAGAAATGGGCCTGATGAGTCTCTTTGTTTATGCTGGGAGTGCCCAGTTTGCCATGATAGCTTTGATAGCAGTTCAAGCGCCTGTGGCAGCCATTGCCATGACGGTCTTTTTGATCAATTTGCGTCTATTTTTGTTGAGCTTACATGCGTCTACCTATTTCCGTCATACCAGTCTCTGGCACAATATCGGTATGTCCAGTCTTTTGACCGATGAGACCTATGGCGTTTTGATGGGCGAGTTGGTGCATACGGATAAGGTCAATCCTATGTGGATGCACGGGAACAACCTTAACAGCTATGTAGCTTGGTTTGTCGGGACTGTTGTCGGAACTGCTCTAGGTGGACTTCTACCAAATCCAGAGATTTTTGGCTTAGATTTTGCCCTAGTGGGGATGTTTATTGGGATTTTTACTTCCCAGTTTCAGATTATGCAAAAACGGATTCCTTTGCGCAATCTCTTCATAATTTTAGCAGTTGTAGCTGTATCTTTCTTTTTGCTCTTGACGGTGGTGTCTCAGTCATTAGCTGTTCTGTTTGCGACCTTGCTAGGTTGTACCATGGGGGTGGTCTTGGATGGTCAGTAAGTATATTTTATTAGCAATTGTCTTTTCTGGCTTGGTGACTTGGATTCCAAGAATGATTCCTTTTATCCTAGCCAAGTACAAGGGTTTGCCGCCTATCGTAGAGCGCTTTTTGAAATTTCTACCAGTTTCTATTATCTTTGCCTTGATTCTTTCAAGTGTGGTGACAGGAAAAGTTGGAAGCCTTCCGCAAATAAAGTGGTTAGACTTTTTAGCAGTCTTTCCAACGGCCTTTGTAGCCTTTCGTTACCGCAATCTGGTAGGGACTGTTCTCTTTGGAGTGGTCTTGATAGCAGTCCTACGTTTGGTCTTTTAATCAGCCATAAAGAAAACCTATCACAAATATAGAAATCATATAATAGCGTAATTCCTTTTTTTCTGTTAAAATAAGACTATATTCTATTTTGGAGGAAATATTATGAAGAAAATTATTAAATATTCATCACTTGCTGCTCTAGGGCTTGTAGCCGCAGGTGTATTGGTAGCTTGCTCAGGCAGTGAAAAGAAAGATGCTGCATCTGGTGAAGCAACATCTAGTAAAAAAGAAATTATCGTTGTAACCAATGCTACACCAAAACCATTCAACTATGAAGAAAATGGCGAATTGACTGGTTACGAGATTGAAGTGGTTCGCGCTATCTTTAAAGATTCTGACAAGTATACTGTCAAGTTTGAGAAGACAGAGTGGTCAGGTGTTTTTGCAGGACTTGATGCTGATCGTTACCAAATGGCTGTTAGCAACATCAGCTACACTAAAGAACGTGCTGAAAAATACCTTTATGCAGCTCCAACTGCTAAAAACCCTAACGTTCTTGTAGTGAAAAAAGATGACTCTAGCATCAAATCGTTTGATGATATCGGTGGAAAATCAACAGAAGTTGTTCAAGGAACAACATCTGCTAAACAGCTAGAAGACTACAACAAACAACACTCAGATAACCCAACTATCCTTAACTACGTTAAAGGGGACTTCCAACAAATCATGGTACGTTTGAGTGATGGCCGATTTGACTACAAGATTTTTGATAAAATCGGTGTAGAGACAGTCATCAAGGACCAAGGTTTGGATAACTTGAAAGTTATCGAACTTCCAAGCGACCAACAACCTTACGTATACCCACTTCTTGCCAAAGGTCAAGATGAGTTGAAGGCATTTGTGGACAAACGCATCCAAGAATTATATAAAGATGGAACCCTTGAAAAGCTATCTCAACAGTTCTTTGGCGGTTCTTATCTGCCAGCAGAAGCTGATATTAAATAAATTTTTAAATCATCCATTCTCTGGTAGATGGATGATTTTCCATTCTGTAGGTATATAGTTTCAAACTATAGGTCTTCCTATCTATTAACAATTTGCGAAATCAAATAAAGTATGAGATACTATTACGGTATTATTTTTAAAGGAGAAAGAATCATGAAAATCAAAAAATGGTTAGGCGTAGCAGCTATCGCTACAGTAGCAGGCCTTGCACTTGCAGCTTGCGGAAATTCAGACAAGAAAGCAGACAATACAACTACAGTTAAAATTGCGACTGTTAACCGTAGCGGTTCAGAAGAAGCACGCTGGGACAAAGTCCAAGAATTGGTTGAAAAAGACGGAATTAAATTGGAATTCACAGAGTTTACAGACTACTCACAACCAAATAAAGCAACTGCTGATGGTGAAGTAGACTTGAACGCTTTCCAACACTACAACTTCTTGAACAACTGGAACAAAGAAAACGGTAAGGACCTTGTAGCGATTGCAGATACTTATATCTCACCAATCCGCCTTTACTCAGGTAAAAACGGGGAAGAAAACAAGTACACTAAAGTGGAAGAAATCCCAAATAACGGTGAAATCGCAATTCCAAACGATGCTACTAACGAAAGCCGTGCCCTTTACCTTCTTCAATCAGCAGGTTTGATTAAATTGGATGTTTCAGGAACTGAACTTGCTACAATCGCAAACATCAAAGAAAATCCAAAGAACTTGAAAATCACTGAGTTGGATGCTAGCCAAACAGCTCGTTCATTGACATCAGTTGATGCAGCAGTTGTAAACAACACTTTTGTTACAGAAGCAAAATTGGACTACAAGAAAGCACTCTTTAAAGAGCAAGCTGACGAAAACTCAAAACAATGGTACAACATCATCGTTGCGAAAAAAGATTGGGAATCATCACCTAAAGCTGATGCAATCAAGAAAATTATCGCAGCTTACCACACTGACGAAGTGAAAAAAGTCATCGAAGAAACTTCAGACGGCTTGGATCAACCAGTTTGGTAATAAACACAGGGAGGTGGGAGAGATTTTTTCCACCTCTTGCTTTTATATAGAGACTAAAGAAAAGGAACATCCACTTGTATTGATTCCAAAGGTACAAGTCCTAGTAGAAAGGTAGAGAGAAAATGGTTTTCCCTAGCCAAGAAGAACAAATTGAAAAGTTTGAAAAGGATCATGTGGCGCAACATTACTTTGAAGTTTTGCGGACCTTGATTTCTAAAAAATCAGTCTTTGCCCAACAAGTCGGCTTGAAAGAAGTGGCTCGTTATCTAGGCGAGATCTTCAAGCGTGTAGGTGCAGAGGTCGAGATTGATGAGAGTTATACGGCACCCTTTGTCATGGCGCATTTTAAAAGTTCACGCCCAAATGCCAAGACTATCATTTTCTACAACCACTATGACACAGTACCTGCGGATAGCGACCAAGTCTGGATAGAGGATCCATTTACGCTTTCTGTGCGTGATGGCATCATGTATGGACGCGGGGTTGATGATGACAAGGGACATATCACTGCCCGCTTGAGTGCTCTTAGAAAATACATGCAGCATCATGATGATCTACCAGTCAATATCAGTTTCATCATGGAAGGAGCTGAAGAGTCTGCCTCTATGGACTTGGATAAATATCTAGAAAAACATGCGGACAAGCTTCGTGGTGCAGATTTATTGGTCTGGGAACAAGGAACCAAAAATGCCTTGGAACAGCTAGAAATCTCTGGTGGGAACAAAGGAATTGTAACCTTTGATGCCAAGGTCAAGAGTGCCGATGTGGATATCCACTCTAGCTATGGCGGTATTGTAGAGTCAGCGCCTTGGTATCTGATTCAAGCCTTGACCAGTTTGCGAGCTGCAGATGGACGTATTTTAGTTGAGGGCTTGTACGATGAGGTTCAAGAGCCTAATGAACGAGAGTTAGCCTTGGTTGAAACCTATGCTCAACGCAATCCAGAGGAAATCAGCCAGATTTATGGCTTGGAATTGCCACTTTTACAAGAGGAACGTACAGCCTTTCTAAAGCGTTTCTTCTTTGAACCAGCACTCAATATCGAAGGGATTCAGTCTGGTTATCAGGGGCAAGGAGTTAAAACGATTCTACCAGCAGAGGCTAGTGCCAAGCTAGAGGTTCGTTTGGTTCCTGGCTTGGACCCACATGATGTTTTGGAGAAAATCCGGAAACAACTAGACAAAAACGGCTTTGATAAGGTAGAATTATGCTATACCTTGGGTGAGATGAGTTATCGAAGCGATATGAGTGCACCATCTATTCTCAATGTTATTGAGTTAGCCAAGAAATTCTATCCACAGGGCGTATCTGTCTTGCCGACTACAGCTGGGACAGGACCTATGCATACGGTCTTTGATGCCTTAGAAGTACCTATGGTTGCCTTTGGTCTAGGAAATGCTAATAGCCGAGACCATGGTGGAGATGAAAATGTGCGAATCGCAGATTATTACACCCATATTGAATTAGTAGAGGAGCTGATTAGAAGCTATGAGTAGAGATATTATCAAGTTAGATCAGATCGATGTGACTTTTCACCAAAAGAAAAGAACCATCACAGCGGTCAAGGATGTGACTATTCACATCCAAGAAGGGGATATCTACGGAATCGTTGGATATTCTGGGGCAGGGAAATCAACCCTAGTTCGTGTGATTAACCTCTTGCAAAAACCATCTGCAGGTCGAATTACTGTAGATAATGATGTAATTTTTGATGGCAAGGTTACCTTAACTGCTGAGCAATTACGTCATAAACGTCAAGATATTGGGATGATTTTCCAACACTTTAACCTTATGAGTCAGAAAACAGCAGAGGAAAACGTAGCCTTTGCCCTCAAACACTCTGGGCTCAGCAAGGAAGAAAAGAAGGCTAAAGTAGCTAAATTGCTCGACTTGGTGGGCTTGGCTGACCGTGCCGAAAACTATCCTTCACAACTATCTGGAGGTCAAAAACAACGTGTGGCTATTGCGCGTGCCTTGGCCAATGATCCAAAAATCTTGATTTCAGACGAGTCAACTTCAGCTCTTGACCCAAAGACAACGAAACAAATCTTGTCACTCTTGCAAGAATTGAACCGTAAACTAGGTTTGACCATTGTCTTGATTACACACGAGATGCAGATTGTCAAAGACATTGCTAACCGTGTGGCAGTGATGCAGGATGGTCGCTTGATTGAGGAAGGTAGCGTTCTTGAAATCTTCTCTGATCCTAAGCAACCATTGACTCAGGACTTTATCTCAACTGCGACAGGTATTGATGAAGCTATGGTCAAGATTGAGAAACAGGAAATCGTAGAGCACTTATCTGAAAACAGCATTTTGGTACAACTCAAGTATGCAGGCGCTTCTACAGATGAGCCGCTTTTGAATGAATTGTACAAGCACTACCAAGTAACAGCCAATATTCTCTATGGAAACATTGAAATTTTGGATGGTACTCCTGTAGGTGAACTTGTGGTTGTCTTGTCAGGAGAAAAAGAAGCTTTGATAAGCGCTCAAGATGCCATTCGTCAGGCTGGTGTGCAACTAAAAGTATTGAGGGGAGGACAGTAAGATGGCAGAATTGATTAAAGCATACTTACCAAACGTCTACAAGATGGGTTGGTCTGGTCAGGCTGGCTGGGGAACAGCAATCTACTTGACCCTTTATATGACGGTTCTTTCCTTCCTCATCGGAGGTTTCCTAGGGCTGGTTGCAGGGCTTTTCCTTGTCTTGACAGCTCCAGGTGGTGTCTTGGAAAATAAAGTTGTTTTCTGGATTTTAGACAAGATTACCTCTATCTTCCGTGCGGTGCCATTTATCATTCTCTTGGCTGTCTTGTCACCCTTCTCTCATCTAATCGTAGGGACAAGTATCGGACCAAATGCGGCTATTGTACCCCTATCTTTTGCAGTCTTTGCCTTCTTTGCTCGTCAGGTACAGGTGGTATTGGCAGAGCTAGATGGCGGTGTCATCGAGGCAGCTCAAGCTAGCGGAGCTACTTTCTGGGACATCGTAGGTGTTTACCTATCAGAAGGTCTACCAGACTTGATCCGTGTGACAACTGTGACCTTGATTTCACTAGTTGGTGAAACAGCTATGGCGGGAGCGGTCGGAGCAGGTGGTATCGGTAACGTAGCTATCGCCTATGGATTTAACCGTTTCAATCATGATGTAACAGTCCTTGCGACACTCATCATTATCCTGATTATCTTTACAATTCAGTTCTTGGGAGACTTTTTGACCAAGAAATTAAGTCATAAATAAAAAAAGAGCCAGCTAGCTCTCAGATTGAAGAAAAAGTCAATTTTGGACAATTTTCTTCAATCTTTTTCTTTTATTAGAGAAAATAAAAAAACTCTTAAAAATAGCATGTTTCAGCATTTCTAAGAGTTTTCAAGATGTAGTAAAATTACCGAAAGGGTTTGTCTACCTACTGAGAGCTGTGTGGTTCTTTTTATAAACTATATTTGTTATTCAAGTGGAATAAACTTTTGGAAGTATGGTATAATGAGAAAGCATATTTCGATATGACTAAGGTAGTGATCTATCTGTAGAGAATTATGAAATGATAAAGGAGTTCGGCTAGTATGAATTATTTTGAGGGGAATGAGTTTTTCCTTCTATTGTTTGTAGTTTTACTGATTGGCTTTGTTTTAAACTACTTTGGCCAGCGTAAGGATTATTATATTTTAAGTCTGTCAATTTTATTTGCAGGAGCCATCTATGGTAAGAGTAAAGCCATGGTCGTTTATCTATTGGCTTTCATTATCTACCAATATGTCCTAGTTTTCATAGCACAAAGAATGGACTCAAAACGGTTGAAACCTCTAGTTATATTATCCATTTTACCTTTAGTGGTCAATAAAGTCTTTGCTATAACCCAGCTACATTTGTTGGCTTTTATTGGGATTTCCTACATGTCCTTTAAGACCATTCAGATCATGCTAGAAATATCGGATGGTTTAATCAAAGAAAGAATCAGTGTAAAAGATTATCTGCAGTTTCTACTCTTTTTCCCTACAGTTAGTTCTGGACCAATCGATCGTAGCAGAAGATTTCTAAAAGAGATCAACGAAGTCATGCCTAGAAAGGACTACCTAGAGTTAGCAGGGGATGGTATTTATCGCATCGTTTTAGGCCTTTTCTACAAGGTTGTTTTATCAACCTATGTTTACCAGATGCTACTTGCTCTAAGTAATACTGGTACAGTTGTCTACTCAATCAAATATATGTACCTGTATACTCTTTATCTGTTCTTTGACTTTGCGGGGTATAGTTTGATGGCCGTTGGAAGTAGCAACATTCTAGGTATTCAGACACCGATGAATTTCAATAAACCTTTCTTGAGTATTGATATCAAGGATTTCTGGACTAGATGGCACATCACCTTGTCAACATGGTTGAGAGATTTCGTATTTTCAAGAGTTTTGATGCAGGTTATCAGAAAAAAATGGTTTAAGAATAGATTACACAATGCAGCCTATGCCTATATGGTCAACATGTTGGTTATGGGATTTTGGCATGGAATTAGTGTTAGCTACATCGCTTATGGTTTTTACCATGGAATCTTGATGTCTGGATTTGAAATTTATCAAAAGAAAAGCACTTTTTATAAGAAACATAAAAATAAAACTTGGTACAAGCTAATAAGTTGGTTTGTGACCATGAATTTAGTTATGGTTGGCTTCTTTATCTTTTCAGGTGAGCCTTATAAGATAATGATGGCAATTCTAAGTAGATAAAGAGATCTGCTAAAATAAGGAGATTGGACAAAACAAGATGATTAAGTTAAAAGCATTTTTACTTTCGCTTGTGCTCGTAATTGCGACTCTTGCTCTTTTAAATGTGACATATGTCAAGAAGATTGACGACTATTATAAAGTCAAGGACAATAGTATTCGCTACAGCACTTCTTATGAAAAGTATAAAAGTAGAGATATTCTAACAAATAATATCACTCCCAATACACTAGTTCTAATGGGTTCCTCAGAGTTAGTTGCGACGATAAATGAAGAATATCATCCCAATAAAATCTTTAACTACAATGATTTTAATATTATGCAGATAGGAACCAGTTACTCTCAAAATATCATTCAAGCTACAACCTTGAGCTCGATTGAGGGGGCTATGAGTAAGCGAAAAGTAGCCATTGTAGAGTCTGTTCAATGGTTCGAAAAGGATGGGACTCATCAAGACGCCTTCTTAAACAAGGCCTCTCAGGAACATATTTTTCACATGCTAGATAACGAGAAAATCAGTAAGGAAACCAAAGAAAAACTGATTAATCGCATTATTGAGATTACCAAAGGAAACAAACAACAAAATGATATCTATAAAAAGTATAAAAGCTATTTTATAGAAGGAAAAGGGACAATCGTTGATAAAAAACTGTTGGAGCTTGACAATGCAGTTTATTCCTTTAAACTTAAACGAAAATTCTATGAAAATCATGCCAAATCAGATTATCCTTCATTAGGAGATAAAACACCTACCTATAATTGGGAACAGATGACAGAGCAATTTGTAGCAGAAGTTAAAAAGAAAACAGACAACAATGATTACGCTGTGGATAACAACTACTACAATACTTATTTGAGAGACCGCTATGCTTCGTTGAAAGATTCTAACAAAGACTTAAGCTACATAGAGTCACCAGAGTATTCAGATATGGAACTCTTCTTGACAGTTGCAAAGGAATTGGGAATTGAAGTTGAAGTCATTATCTTTCCTGTAAATGGTAAATGGAATGATTACACAGGTGTTTCACGAGAAATGCGTGAAGAAACTTACAAAAAAATAGAAAATATTGCCAAAAACCACGGTGCTACGGTGTTAAACTATGGAAATAAAGAGTATGAAGATTACTTTTTATTTGACGTGATGCACGTTGGGGTGAAAGGATGGATGGAAGTTGAAAAAGAACTTTACAAATTTGCAAATGAAACTAACTGACACACATCGTTTACTATTGTGGACCTTGTTTTTCTACACAGTTATTTTAAGCATCGTAATCTACTGTTTTGTGACCGATTTTTCGAACATTCAAGATTTCATCTATAGTGAATTTTAAATATTTCATTAAAAAAAGCCCCTTGTCTCAAATAAATATTAGAGACAAGGGGCTTTTTTGTTACTGTTTATGTGTTAATTTCTTACTCAGCGCTTGTCCAATAAGGGAACCGAGTAGAGCACCGATAAGGACGCTTGCTACAAAGAGAAGAATGGTAGTGAGATTTGGCGCGACCATGATGCGATCGATATAGTCCTGAGATTTTCCACGAGCAACTAGGGTTGCTATGTAAGCTTGAGGTGTCAACCACATGAGTAGGATGGGACCAGTAGTACCAAAAGCAAAAACTAGGAAGGAAAGAAGGTTCTTGACCTTATCTTTGCAGTGGCCAAGATGAGCAATGCCATCTGCTGCAAGACCGCAGATGATTCCTGGAAGAAAGGCACCAGCACCATGCTTACTCCCGAGGAAAAAGAGAGAAATCACAAGCCCAATCGTTGTAATCGCTCCAAAACGAGGCACTTTTGCTAAAAGGATCATATAGACGCTACCACCCACAAGAGCAGAAAAGGCAGGGGCGTAAAACATATTTCCAGTGTGGTCGACAAGGTTTCCTAGTAGAACTCCTACTCCGATGCAGAGAAAGTAGACAAGGGCAGCTACAAGGGTCGTCAAGATATTCTTTTTCATAAATTCTCCTTCGTATATCTGATGTTTTTCATTGTACCATGCTTGGCTCAGATTGTAAATGCTGGTTTGGAACTAGTATTTATTAGGAAATGTGGTAAAATAGGAAAAAATAAAAGACGAGTGGTAAGAGGATGAAGAATTTAGGAAAAGTTTTTAAAGAGTTACGAGAATCAAGAAAAATTTCCTTGAGAAAAGCAACAGGTGGACGCTTTTCAGCATCCTTATTGTCGCGTTTTGAAAATGGTCAGAGTGAAATATCTGCTCCAAAGTTAATCACAGCTTTGGAGAATATTCATGTGAGTATGGAAGAATTGTTATTTTTGGCGAGAGGTTTTCATCAGGATGCCTATTCTGAATTTAGAAATAGAATCTTTGAGGCTATCGACCCTCAAGATTTGACATCCTTGCGCACTATCTACCAGAGAGAATATCAACGACTTCCTTTTTCAAAGGATAGACAGCAACACATTCTCAATGCTATTTTGATAAAATCCTATATGAAAGCTATTGATGAGACGGTTACATTGACCTCTGAGGAAGAAAGAGTCCTACATGATTATCTATTCTCTGTTGAAATTTGGGGGCTCTATGAACTTTCGTTCTTTTCTTCCTGCTCTCCTCTTTTATCAGTCCAGCTTTTGACAAAGTATACTCGGGAAATGTTGCGGAAGTCAGATTTCTTGCAAGGAGTGGGGAAAAATCGGAATATGATGCACACCTTGCTCCTCAATGGTTTTATGGCCTGTATTGAAGTTGATGATGTTACCAATGCCCTCTATTTCAAAAAACAAATTGAACAGAACTTCTTTGAAGAAAATGAAACCTATTTTCGAATAGTCTACCTATGGGCAGAAGGTTTGCTTGATAGTAAGCAAGGAAGAGTAGAGGAAGGGCAGAGAAAAATGGAGGACGCTGTCCGTATTTTTGAAATGATTGGTTGTAGCAAATCTGCAGATTATTATAGGAGCGCCATAGAGTGTTGAATATCTGCAACTGGATAAATGAAATTGAAACGATAGGACTGGGAAGATACCAATTAACATTAGACAAATTCTAGCGTTTTCGTTATTCGTTCAATCTGTTGCATATATTCAAAAAAGTATTCTTGAGGGATTCTTGATGCTATACTAGAACTACTATAAAAGCAGAATGTGAGAAAGAAAGGAATCTATATGAAACTATTACTACGAAATCAAGCATACAGAGTTTTGAGCTTATCACGATTTTTCAATGCTTTTGGTGCTTCCATTTTTAACTTAGTATTTGTGGTCTATGCCTCGACTTTGCCAGAGGCTTCTGTTGCCGTTGCCATGGCGAATGTTGTGATGATGCTTCCAACTCTTTTTACAGTTTTTGTGGGAATTCGGGCAGATTATACCAAGGACAAGGTTAAATGGATGACCTATGTCGGTTTATTTCAGGCGGTTTTATTTTTTCTAGCAGCCCTAGTTGTTCAGCAAGCTAGTTTCTTTGCCTTTTCGACCCTTTGCCTCATCAATGTCCTTAGTGATGTAGCCAGTGATTTTGCTGGTGGCTTGCGAATGCCTCTCGTTAAAGAAAAGGTAGCAGAGTCAGATCTGATGGAGGCCTATTCCTTTTCGCAGTTTATTACCTACATCTCTGCGATTGGCGGCCAAGCTTTTGGAGTTTGGCTATTAGGGGTGTCAACACAGAACTTTTCGCTCGTAGCGGGAATCAATGCCATATTTTTCCTAGTGTCAGCTCTCATTCTCTTTTTAGGAAGGGCTGAATTAAGCTTATCAACTCAACTTGTTGATAGTAAATCACTGAAAAGTGAGAAACTTTCTATCAAAGATCAGTTTTTAACGATTTACCGAAACTTACGTCTCGTTTTTCTTAAAAGTGGACAGAAAAACTTTGGTTTTATGCTCTTTGCTATCTTGATTATCAATGCTTTGGGTGGTGCCTTAGGTGGTATCTATAACATCTTCCTTTTAAATCATTCATTACTGGATTTCTCCTACAAGAATGCCTTGTTTATCTTACAATTGACTACCTTATTAGCAGTTATCATCAGTAGCCTTACTGGAAATGATTATTTTGGGAAGCAATCTTTACCTAGATTGATGATGTGGGTCACATTAGGAGCCAGTCTAGTTGGTCTATCTAATTTGTTAAACCAAGTCTTGCTCGGGATGATTTTCGTCTTTTTTACCATGTATGTTTCTGGGAAAATTTCTCCAAAAATTAGTGCTCTGCTCATGAAAAATCTTGCTCCAGAGGTTCTCTCTCGTACCAGTAATTTTTTAGGTTTGTTGTTTACTCTATCTATACCAGTGGGGACGGCCTGTTTTTCACTGGTGGCGGTATGGGATATACAGTTGACTTGGATACTTTTCGTAGGTCTTTCTCTGATAGCTATTCTTCTGACAAGTCTCAATCTCAAAAATGAAATTTAGGTGTTCGTCTTCTTTTCAGACTGTCCCAATCCCTTCATTTATGGTAAAATAGGACTATTAAGTTATAAAGAGGATTCCCTATGAAATTACAAAAGCCAAAAGGAACACAGGATATTTTACCTGCTGAGTCTGCCAAATGGCAGTACGTTGAAGGATTTGCGCGTGAAATCTTCAAACGCTACAACTATGCAGAAGTACGCACGCCTATTTTTGAGCACTACGAAGTCATCAGTCGTTCGGTTGGAGACACAACTGATATCGTAACCAAGGAAATGTATGACTTTTACGACAAGGGTGACCGCCATATCACTCTCCGTCCAGAGGGAACAGCACCAGTTGTTCGTTCTTATGTGGAAAATAAACTCTTCGCACCAGAAGTTCAAAAACCAAGCAAGTTCTACTACATGGGGCCAATGTTCCGCTATGAGCGCCCACAAGCAGGTCGCTTGCGTCAATTCCACCAGATCGGTGTGGAGTGCTTTGGTTCTAGCAATCCAGCGACAGATGTGGAAACAATCGCTATGGCAGCCCACTTTTTGAAAGCAATCGGTGTTCAAGGGGTCAAACTCCACCTCAACACTCTTGGAAATCCAGAGAGCCGTACGGCCTACCGTCAAGCCTTGATTGACTATTTGACACCACTTAAGGAGATCTTGTCTAAGGATAGCCAACGTCGCTTGGAGGAAAATCCTCTCCGTGTTTTGGACTCTAAGGAAAAAGAAGACAAGGTGGCAGTAGAGAATGCGCCGTCTATCTTGGATTACCTTGATGAAGAAAGCCAAGCCCACTTTGCTGCTGTCCGTCAGATGCTGGAAAATCTTGGAGTAGATTACATCATCGATACCAATATGGTTCGTGGTTTGGACTACTACAACCACACGATTTTTGAATTCATCACTGAGATTGAGGGCAATGCCTTGACAGTCTGTGCAGGTGGTCGCTACGATGGCTTGGTTGCCTATTTTGGTGGTCCTGAGACTGCTGGATTTGGTTTTGGACTTGGTGTAGAGCGTCTGCTTCTCGTCCTTGAAAAGCAAGGTGTGTCTCTCCCTATCGAAAACGCCCTAGATGTCTATATCGCCGTTCTCGGTGAAGGAGCAAATCTTAAAGCCTTGGAGTTGGTACAAGCTCTTCGCCTACAAGGTTTCAAAGCAGAGCGTGATTACCTCAACCGTAAACTCAAAGCGCAATTCAAGTCAGCCGATGTTTTTGCTGCTAAGACTCTTATCACTCTTGGAGAGAGCGAAGTCGAAAGCGGACAAGTGACAGTCAAGAACAACCAAACTCGAGAAGAAGTTCAAGTTTCACTTGAAACTATTATCCAAAACTTCTCAGAAATCTTTGAAAAATTAGGATTTTATACTCAATGAAAATCAAAGAGCAAACTA
>NZ_KV804181.1:84647-106678 GCF_001811305.1 Streptococcus sp. HMSC056C01 | reverse complement strand
CGTGGTTTGAATTTGATTTTCGAAGAGTATTAATAACAGATAAACTGGTTAGGATCTTACTCCTGACCTTTTTCTTTTGCAAAATGACAAAAATCCTAAACTTTTTGACAAATATACTTGTCAAAAATAAAAAGATGTGTTACAATGAAATCAAGTTAAAGAAAAGTATAGCAGAAAGGAACGATTATGTGGGCATTGGGATTTGTACCTCTTGTGATTATGTTTTGTATCTACCATTCTCAAAAGGTCAAGAAACTAGGGAATAAAATCAAAAAGTTTGAGCGAAAAGAGAAAGGAAATACAGAAATGTCAAGATTATTAAAAGAAATGATTGGGAGAACGCCGGTCATCGTTGGACAATTATTTGGAACAGATAACTGGGAAGTTGTGGATGTTGATGAGGAATGGGTCAAGCTACGACGTGTAGATAAAAAGGGAAAAGAAAAATTCAAACTACAACGCATTGAGGATATCCAAACAATTCAATTTGACGGAGAGTAGGTGTGTAACATGCAACTAAAAAATCGTCTAAAAGAGCTTCGGGCTCGCGATGGCCTGAATCAAACCGAGCTGGCCAAACTAGCTGGCGTGTCCAGGCAGACCATTAGTCTATTAGAACGGGACGAATACACCCCGTCCATTATCATTGCCCTGAAAATATCTCAAATTTTCAACGAAACAGTCGAATCGGTATTTCGCTTGGAGGAGGACGAGTGATGAATAAGTTTAAAGTGATTTATTACATGAGTGTTCTTGCCCTCATTGTGAATGCTTACGCTATGGTTGGAACATTACTGGGGTGGTTCTATTTTGTTGAAAGTAAGTATTTGTTTTGGCTTAATTTAGCCCTCTTGTCCATTTTCAATCGGTTGAAGAAAAAGGAGAAAAATGATGAACAAGTATAAAGTGATTTATTATCTATGTATAGTTGTGTTTATCGTTAATCTTTTGGCCATGATTGGAACCCTATTTGGTTGGTTTACAATTGTTGAAAGTAAATATCTCTTCTGGATTAATATAGTGCTACTATTAGTCTTTAGATGGGTAGAGAAAAAAATAAAGTTCAAAGAGCTCGTAAAAGGAGAAAAGTTATGAAAGAGTTTTTAGCAGGTTTTCAAGTCGATACAGAGAACAAAGCACTTGCAGGTGTTTGTGCAGGTTTAGGAAATTATTTTAACATTCAAGCCAATATCGTTCGTTTGGTGACAGTCTTCTTGTTTCTCTCTTCGACGGAGATTGGTATTTTAACAGTTACAGCCTATGCTTATCTAGCAGGTTGGCTTGGCAATGAACCCTTGGGAGATGGAGCGAAAAAAGCAAGAAACCAAGCTATTATCCTACTTGTTGTTTGTTTGCTTTTGGTATCACTTGGAGCAGAGGGATTGACAACTATTTTTGAATCAGGGAAAGCCTTTGGTCAATGGTTGGCTGGATTGTTTTAGAAAGAGGTTAAAAGATGGAAAAGAAACGTGGATTATTATTATTTTTAGCAGCTGTTGTCTTTGGAGGTTTCTTGGGCATGTTTGTAGGGATGTTTAAGGCCGGTGCCGAATCCTACGAAGTTATTTTAGATGTAAAAGTCTTGATACCCTGGATATCAACTATTTGTTTACTGTTAGGTTTCATTAGCATTCTTTTGACGTTCAATTTCTTAAAGAAAAGCAGAAAATTTCATTCCTTGTATCAAGAGGATATGGATGATGACCTGAATGAAACCTATTATGTGCAAATGTACCGGAATCTTGAGTTTGGTAACATTGCTTTTAATATTACAAACGTAGCGATTTTATTGGCTCTCTTCATTTCAGCAAGTGAAGTGGTTATACTAAATAGAAGCAATCTAACCTTATCTCTTTCTTTTTTGGGATTAGTGTTGATTTTTAATGCTCAAAAATATTTTTATAAAACCATTGCGATTGTGCGTCAGTTTGATATGGTATTTTTCTCTATGCCAAAGGATATCTTAGATTATGTCAATTCTTACGATGAAGGGGAGCGCCAGGCTAATTTGGAACAGAGTTTTCGGATTTTATTCCAATTACATCAGTATGTCTTGCCAGCTTTGTACTTTCTGATTGCTCTCTTTTCTTTACTGACAGGAGAGATTCAGTTACTAGCCTTCTTGCTTGTCGGAGCAATCCATATTTATATCAATGTGATGCAGTTACCTATGGTGAAACGTTATTTTAAATAGGAAAGATCACTGAAACTACTTAAGGTTATTGGCTAGTTTAGATAGAGGTCAGAAAATGAATAATAATCGTAGATGGTTGAGAGTAGTAATGTGTATGTTAAGTGCTTTTGTAGTAGCCTTTGCCTACACTCTTAGAGGGATAGTTGAACAGATTCAAATGGAACAAGTCTTACCTACTATTTATGGAATCGCTCTTGTTATTGGAGGACTTTCCTTCGTTTTAGCCATGTATTATCTTGGCAAAAGTCGCGAAGTTTATACTCTTTATCAAAGGGGGGCAGAGGAAAAAGATAGTGACCAGGCCTATGTAAGAGCTTATCGTTACTTGGATTATGGTTCAGTTTCTTCCAATGTTTTGATGATAGCAATGATGACTAGTGGGATCATACTGATTTCTCCGATATTTAAAAATACCTTGCTAATTCTTCCTACTCTTATTCTATTATGCTTATACATTATTGTTGCCAATTACTTGTTGCGAACTATTTTTATCGTTCGACACTATAAACTGTCTGCTTATTACACTCCAAAAGATATTTTAACCTATCTTAACAGTTATGATGAGGGAGAAAAGCAGGCAGAGATGGAGAGTGCCTTTTTAACTCTGTTTAGGCTGGATCAAATTTTACTGCCCGCACTCTATATTTTATTGATAGTATTATCAGTTATTTTACGAGAAATACAAGTAGTTGCCTTAGTTCTTTTGATTATCATCCATCTTTATATAACTATTGCACAATTAAGAAAAACAAAACGTTATTTCAAATAGGAGAATCTTATGAAAACACTTCAAAATATCGGTTGGTATAGTCTTACTTTCTTATCATTTATTATGGTCTATAGTTTTATTCAGGGCGTAGGCTTAGAAGCCATGAAAATGGGTGCGCCTGAATATGTTGCTGTTCCAATTTATGTCTTATTAGCAGGAATTTTCACCTTCGTTACCTACAAGTGGTATAAGACAGGAACCGTTACGATTGAAAAAACAGCCCTTAACAAATACATCTGGTTGCCTGCCTTGGTATGGGCCCTTGTCATTGTTGCTCAATTCTTTTTGCCAAATGATCCATCAGTCAGTCAACAGATGGCAGAACAATTGACTCATAATCAACCTCTCTTCTCTTTCTTTATGGTGGTGGTCTTTGCGCCTCTGACAGAAGAGTTAACCTTTAGAGGTATGTTGGCTCGCTTTGTCTTCCCCCAACAGGATAATCTTAAGCAGACAGCTCTCTTTCTTCTTGCAAGCACTGTAATTTTTGCACTTGTCCATTTCCCTACTTCTCCTCAACAATTTCTAGTTTATAGTGCCCTTGGGTTTAGCATGGGATTGGCTTATATCAGCAAAGGTGGTCTGGCTTATAGTATGGGATTGCATGCCTTGAACAATTTAATTTCATTTGTCATGATAATGATGCTATAATAGACTCAGGAGGAAGTCATGAAACGAGTGATATTATTAGCAGTGATTCAGGCAGTTGTTCTCTTCTTCATTATTGGAGCGCTTGCCTATGCTTTTAAAGGGGATTTCTTTTATAACAATCTAGCAGTTATCTTTGCACCAATTGCAGGTATTATGCGATTTGCGACAGCCTATGCAACGGAGATTGTTCTCCCTAAAAAGGCTGCAGAGATTGCTGAAAAGCGTAAAAAATAAAGAAATACCAAGTAAAATAAGATCCAGCGAATGACTTTGCTGGATTTTTTCATTTATAGCAGGATTCTTCTCAACTTTTCTGATGATTTTCATGAAGAGCCTGCGCTTTTATGGTAAAATAGTAACAGAATAAAAGAGGAGAGAAAACATGAAACGTAGTATGTATGCTGGTCGTGTTCGTGAGGAGCACATCGGACAAGAAATTACCTTGAAAGGATGGGTTGCCCGTCGTCGTGACCTTGGTGGTTTGATCTTTATCGATCTTCGTGACCGTGAAGGAATCATGCAGTTGGTTATCAACCCAGAAAAAGTATCTGCAGAGGTGATGGCAACAGCTGAAAGCCTTCGTAGTGAATTTGTCATCGAGGTGACTGGTCAAGTTGCTGCACGTGAGCAAGCCAATGATAAGTTGGCGACTGGCTCAGTTGAATTGAATGTAACAGCTCTTACTGTACTTAATACAGCCAAAACAACACCATTTGAAATCAAGGATGGCATTGAAGCAAACGATGATACGCGTCTACGTTACCGTTACCTTGACCTTCGTCGTCCAGAAATGCTAGAAAACCTAAAACTTCGTGCTAAGGTGACCCATTCTATCCGTAACTACTTGGATGAGTTGGAATTTATCGATGTGGAAACACCATTCCTTTCTAAATCAACGCCAGAAGGGGCGCGTGACTATTTGGTACCATCTCGTGTTAATAAGGGCCATTTCTATGCCCTTCCTCAAAGCCCGCAAATCACTAAGCAATTGTTGATGAATGCTGGTTTTGACCGTTACTATCAAATCGTTAAATGTTTCCGTGATGAAGACTTGCGTGGTGACCGCCAGCCTGAGTTTACCCAGGTCGACTTGGAAACTTCATTCCTGACTGAGCAAGAAATCCAAGACATCACAGAAGGCTTGATTGCGCGCGTGATGAAGGAAACAAAAGGGATTGAAGTAACCCTCCCCTTCCCTCGTATGAAGTATGATGATGCTATGGCTCTTTATGGTTCTGACAAGCCTGATACTCGTTTTGAGATGTTACTTCAAGACTTGACAGATCTTGTCAAGGGAGTCGATTTCAAAGTCTTCTCAGAAGCACCTGCCGTTAAAGCCATCGTTGTTAAAGGCGCAGCAGATAACTACTCACGTAAAGACATCGACAAGATGACAGAAGTAGCCAAACAGTATGGTGCTAAAGGTCTTGCTTGGGTCAAGGTGGTTGATGGCGAATTAAACGGTCCAGTTGCTAAATTCTTGACTGGCGTTCAGGCAGATTTGACAACAGCACTTGGTCTTGAAGATAAGGACTTGGTTCTCTTTGTTGCTGATACGCTTGAAGTAGCCAATGCAACACTTGGTGCCCTTCGTGGACGTATCGCTAAAGAACTGGGCTTGATTGATCAGGATAAATTTAACTTCCTTTGGGTTGTTGACTGGCCAATGTTTGAATGGTCTGAAGAAGAAGGTCGTTATATGAGTGCCCACCATCCATTTACCCTTCCTCAAGCAGAAACTGCTCATGAGCTTGAAGGTGATTTGGCTAAGGTTCGTGCTATTGCTTACGATATCGTCTTGAATGGTTATGAACTTGGTGGTGGTAGTCTTCGTATCAATCAAAAAGAGCTTCAAGAACGTATGTTCAAAGCTCTTGGCTTCTCAGCTGAAGAAGCAAATGATCAGTTTGGTTTCCTTTTGGAAGCTATGGACTATGGCTTCCCACCACACGGTGGTTTGGCTATCGGTCTTGACCGTTTTGTCATGTTGCTCGCTGGAGAGGAAAATATCCGCGAAGTCATCGCCTTTCCTAAGAATAACAAGGCAACTGACCCAATGACGCAAGCACCATCAACAGTAGCTCTTAAACAACTAGAGGAACTTAATCTACAAGTAGAACAAGATGAAACAAACGAAACTAACTAAAAAGTGGCACCATTATCTTCGCCGCTTTGCTTATCGAGTAAAGATTTTGCGTGTTTTACAAAGTATCTCTCGAGAAAAATACGATGAAAAAATCTCAGCTTCTCTGGTATATGGTTTTCTATCAGCAGTAGCCGTCAATTTCTTTTTCCAACCAGGGCACGTTTATTCAAGTGGTGCGACAGGTTTGGCCCAGATTATATCTGCCCTAAGTAACCACTGGTTTGGGTTTTATTTCCCAATCTCAGTAGCATTTTATGCCATCAATATTCCTCTCATGATTTTGGCCTGGTACCAAATTGGACATAAGTTTACGATTTTTACCTTTATCACGGTATCCATGAGCTCGCTCTTTATCCAGTTTGTGCCAGTGGTGGTCTTGACAGAGGATCCAATCATCAATGCTCTCTTTGGTGGGGTAGTTATGGGACTTGGAATCGGCTTTGCTTTACGTCATAACATCTCCAGTGGCGGAACAGATATTGTCAGCCTAACCATTCGTAAGAAGACAGGTCGTAACGTCGGAAGTATCTCTTTCTTGGTGAACGGTACCATCATGTTGATTGCAGGAGTGACCTTTGGTTGGAAATATGCCCTTTATTCCATGATTACTATCTTTGTCTCAAGTCGTGTGACAGATGCAGTTTTCACCAAACAAAAACGCATGCAGGCCATGATTGTTACTAGCAATCCAGATGCAGTCATTGAGAAAATCCATCATAAATTGCACCGTGGAGCAACCATGATCCATGATGCTGAAGGAACTTATAACCACGAACGTAAGGCTGTTTTGATTACGGTTATCACTCGCGCAGAGTTCAATGATTTTAAACTGATCATGAAGCAAGTTGATCCAACAGCCTTTGTTTCTGTTTCAGAAAATGTTCATATCCTAGGCCGATTTGTCGAAGTCGAAAACTAATACTCTTCGAAAATCAAATTCAAACCGCGTCAGCTTCGCCTTGCCGTACTCAAGTACAACCTGCGGCTAGCTTCCTAGTTTGCTCTTTGATTTTCATTGAGTATAATCAATTATAAAAATAGATTACAAAAAACCAACTCTAAGCAAAAGATGTTAGAGTTGGTTTTTCTTATTTTTCAATGATTTCATGCGCAATGACTTGACGATAGCAGATTTGACGATTTTCTTTGACATCATTGATGATTTGAAGAATAGTCTCAAACGAAGTGCGGCCGAGAGCCAGACTATTAATATTGACATAGGCTGCTAGGTTTAATTTTGGATTTACAGAGTCAAAGCTAAGAACAGGGACATTCAGCTGATGTTCGTTGAGATAGTTACAAACACCTTCAGCTAAGAGACTATCTGTTGTGATAACAGCATCGGTTTTTGGATCGTATTCAAAAAGTTGTTTGCTAAATTTATATCCCTTTTCTTCAAGAAATTCATCAGCGAAAAAGGTACGATGACTATCAAGAGATAGTTTGTGTTCTTGGAGGGCTTGCTCGTAACCTGTTAGACGATCCTGCGTAACGTAGAGTTTCTTGGTACCACCGATGAAAGCAATGCGGCTGCATCCTTTTTTGATGAAGTATTCTGTCGCATCAAAACCAGCTTGAATATTATCATTGTCAACAAGCGAAATGAAGGGTGATAGTGATTTGCCAAGGATGAGGAAGGGAAATTGTTCTTCTGTAACGAGTTTAACCAAGGGGTCATTTTCTTGGGCATACAAGAAGATAAGACCGTCTACACGCTTTCCATAGACCATCTGTGAAATTGCATTTAAGCGCTCTTTTTCGTCTTTTCCAGTTGCAATCTGGATAGCATAGTGATTTTCTGAAGCAATTTGTGCAATCCCTCTAAGGACAGAAGGAAAGAAAGGATTTTGATAGAAAACGTCTGAATCATCTGGAAGAACCAAGCCGATAACCTGCGTATAACTACTAACCAGGCTTCGGGCATTGAGGTTAGGATGGTAGTTGAGTTCCTTCATAGCCTTTCGAACTCGTTTTTTGGTTTCATCGCTAATGGTTGATTTGTTTTGAATAACACGGGTTACGGTTGAGGGTGAGACCCCTGCAGCCTTGGCCACGTCTTTAATCGTAACAGGCATAATAATCTCCTACTTATGGTAGTCTGGATCACGGAAATGCGTTTTGTAAAAGATAGTGACCAGGTATAGAACAAATAAAATATTTTGAACAGTAATCAAAGTTGCCATGTTTTGCCCCAAGAGACCGAGAATCATGGCAAGTAAGGTTGGTAATCCTAAACAGTTCAAAATGAAATGATAGCACTCTTTGAAGCTTTTAAATGAAAAGAGACGCGATTTTTTTGTGAAGTAGAGCAAGAGGCTAGCACCTAAAGCAACAATAAAAAAATTAAGTCCAAAGAGGAAGCTAGAACCAAGCACAAGAAAGAGACTAATATAGACGCGATTCTGTTGATACCAGTCTTTAGAAATGGCTTGTGTTAAGCTTTCCTTGCTTTGGAAGCTCTCAGTCGTTATCGCGTGATAGCGAATGCTGGTCAATTCTTTTCCTTGCTTGCTGATGATGAGTTTCTCAGGTTCAAAGTTCAGAAGTAATTCCTCAGGGAAGTTTGAACTAGAAGGGTCTCCGATTTGGATAGAAGCTTGATGAGGAGATGAACCTGTATAGCTCAACTTACCATCTACAATCTTTGCATTGGTAGCCAAATCCTGAACCACACTATCCGTCAAAGGAGTGTAGACATCATCGATGAAAGTTTCTAAAGGATAAGTTTCCTGAGAACTGTTCTGGATGGCAATAGGGACCATAGACAAACTAATCAGGAAAATACTGGTAAAAATCAGTTGAAACCAGTTGAGACCAAAACGTTGAGATAGGGGCTTACGAAATCCCCAAATACTATTAAAATAAGAAAATGGATATGGTAACATAAATCTCTTTCTATAGGCATTTTTCTATATGAGTATTATATAGAGAAATGTATTTTATTTCAAGCGGGGATAGTAGAATCCTTGGTAAAAGTGAATGTTTGTTATGATTCGTCCACTAACTAACAAGGTAATCTCAGCAAGCTCTTGTTTCTCACCAGACAATCGATGTACAAGGTCAAAAATGAAAAAGGGTGGCGGGGGGGTATATTACCCCTTGTCGCCACCGCTTGTAAGTCCTGAAACGAAGTTCTTTTGCAAGAAGAAGAAAAGTGTACAGATTGGAAGGGCGATGAGGATAGCACCTGCTGAGAAGTAGGCAATCTTCATGTTCTTCACATTGCTAACGAAGGTCTGTAGACCAACGGCAACTGTAAAGTATTCTTTTTCACGAAGCAAGAAACTAGAGAGGATATAGTCTCCGAAAGGTCCCATGAAGGCCCAGAGTGCTTGTACAGCAACCATTGGACGAACAAGAGGGAGAACGATTTGCCAGAAGCGGCGGAAATGTCCTGCACCATCAAGTTTTGCAGACTCATCAAGAGACATTGGCACGGTGTCAAAGTAACCTTTCATCAACCAAGCATTCATAGGGATACCTCCACCAACGTAGAGGAAGATGAGGAACCAGCTATGGTTAAGGGCATTCAACATGAGGGCCATAACGAAGAAGGCAGTCAAAGCAGCCATTGTAGGCACCATTTGGATAATCAAGAAGAAGACCAAACTTTGTTTACGAGCCAAGAAGTTGTAACGGCTATAGGCGTAACCAGCAAGTACGATAATACTTGTTTGTACAACCATAGTGATCAAAGCGATGATCAAAGTGTTGAGGTACCATGTACCGTACAAGGTTTCTGTAAAGAGCCCTTTGAAGTTATCAAAATTGAAGTCGATGTTAGTATCGAGTTTAAAGGCTGCGACGTTACCTGCCTTGAAGGCTGACATGATAGTAATCAACAGTGGATAGATAATCACGATTGAAAGGCCAATCAAGTAGAGGTAAGTAAGGGTTTGAGTCAGTCTACGTTTGAGTTTGATTGAGTTATTCATCTTAGACGTCCTCCATATCAAATGCGTGTAGTTTCTTGAATGCAATCATAGAGATTGAGATGACAATGATAGAGATAATCAAGGTAACAGCTGCCGCCATAGAGTATTGAGGAGATGTACCCGTTGTCAAACGGTAGATCCATGAGATCAAGATATCGGTTGAACCAGCTCCACCACCGACACTACCAGGACCACCGCCATTGAAGAGGTACATGATAGAGAAGTTGTTGAAGTTGAAGGTGTATTGGCTGATCAAAGTAGGTGCCGCAACAGCCAAGATCATTGGGAAAGTGATGTTGCGGAATTTTTGCCAAGCGTTTGCACCGTCGATATAAGCTGCTTCATACAAGTCGTTTGGAATAGACTGTAGGATACCGAGAGTAAGGACATAGATATAAGGGAATCCAAGCCAACCTTGCATCATAATCAAGGCAACCTTAGTCCAAGTAGGGTCTGTTTCCAAGGGATGAGTGCCCCGTCAAGGAATGGAAGAACCTTAGCAAAAAGTGGCAAAACTTGGGTATTGATAGCACCAACACTATCGTTGAACATGTTTGAGAATGTCAAGATAGTGATGAAGGCTGGAACCGCCCAAGGCAGAAGGAAGATAACACCAAAGATACGTTTCCCCTTGATGAATGGTTGGTTGGCAATAATAGCTGTGAAGATACCGATTACAATCTGTAAAGTTGATGCAGACAAAGCCCAGATAATAGTCCAAGAAAGAACAGAACCGAAGGCTGAACGGAAGGTACTCAAGCTCCAGATATTTGTGAAGTTAGTCAAACCAACCCAGTCTAACAATTTGTTTGGTGGTAAGTGTTGGAAATCGTAGTTAGTAAAGGCAATCATCAAGGTTACAATAACCGGGAAGATAATCGCAAATGTCATGGCAACGTAAGATGGGATAATGAGCAAGTATGGGAATCCATTTTCATAGATACCTTTAATCATATCCTTAAGTGTCAATGGGACAGGGATGCCATTATTGATACGTTTTGCAATAGTGTGAGCGTCTTTAATATTGAGAATATAAAAGGCTAGATAAACAATTACAAAAATAGAGTGAAATGCACCACGAATCAACATGAAGAGAGAGTTGTCACGGCCAGGTTTTTCCCCAAGTGTGATCAAGTTGCTCAATTCAGGTGCTGCAAGTGCTATAAAATAGAGGACAAAAACTACTGTTACAGCAAGGAAGATAAAACCTTTAGCTTTTTGTTTATTATAGATTTGCCCCAACCCAGGAATCAATGAAAGCAAGGCTGCTTTTTTTGGTTGTTGTTCCATGAGTGCTCCTTTCATAAGATACGAGCGTTGAGCTCGATGCTAATCAGTAAAACTACTGAAAACATTGTCAGTGTATCTAAAAATCAAGGGAGATGTTTGAATTATCTCCCTTGAAGCAATCAATTAGTTACCAAATTTTTGTTGGATTGTTTCTTTGATCAATGTTACAGCATCATTAGCAGCTGTTTTAGCATCTTTCTTACCACTTACAGCTTCAAATAGCATTGTTTTAGCTGGGTCCCAAACAGCTGACATTTGAGGGATGTTTGGCATTGGTTGAGCGTTTTGGAACTGTTTGATAACAGCTGTTGTCAACTCATCGTTTTTACCTTCAGCATATGAACGAGCCTCAGTGTTAGCTGGGATTTCGTTAGTTTTATCATAGAAGGCTTTTTGTTCTTCAGTTGAAACAAGGAAGTCTACAAATTTTTGAGCAGCTTCAAGGTTCTTAGTACTTGATGGGATAATCCAAGCTTTACCACCACCGAATGTTTCATAGTTTTTACCGTTTGGAAGAGTTGGGATAGTCGCAACACTGTAGTTTACTTTAGCATCTTTGAAGGCCTGAGCTTTCCAAGGACCATCAATGATAGCAGCTGTTTTACCTTCTTGGAATTGAGTTTGGATTAGGTTTGGAGCTCCTTCCGTATCTTGCATACCTTTAGGCCATTTTTCGTACCAAGTTTTAGCGTAGTTGATAGCAGTGATAGCTCCTTCGTTTGCAAGTCCGATATCTTTAGGATCTTTACCGTTGTCACCAAATACGTAACCGCCGTTACCAGCAAGAAGTCCGTATGCATAGTAGAAGTTTGTCCAGTCAGCAAGGAAGGCAGTTGTTTTACCATCTTCACCAGCGAAGGCATATTTGCTATCTTTAGCAAGGTTTTCCAAGTCAGCAAAAGTTTTTGGAGCTTCTTTAATCAAGTCTTTATTATAGTACAAAACAAGTGACTCGATAACAGCAGGAGCACCGTAAACTTTACCGTCAGCAGCTGTTACAAGAGATTTAGTTTTATCATCTGTTTTAGCACCGTCGCTCAATTTCACTTCTGAAAGTTGTCCGTCTTTACCAAGGCTACCTACTCGGTCGTATGGTGCCATCATAACGTCAGCAGCTTTACCAGATTGGTTATCTAGAGAAAGGTTATCGAGACCACCCATTTGGTCTCCTGTTTTGATAGTAACTTTTACTCCAGCTTCTTTTTCGTAAGCTTGTGCAGCTGATTCAGCAAATGCTTTATATTGGTCTTCAACATAGAAAGTGATTTCTTGGCTTCCTGATGCAGAAGAGTCAGCGGCTTTGTCAGAAGTTTTGCTTCCACAAGCTACCAAAAGCAAGCTAGCAAGAGTAGCAGTACCAAGTACAGCAGCGCTCTTCATGAATTTAGTTGACATAGTGTATTCCTCCTAAAGAATAACAAATTTTATAGTCTAGGGAACGCAAACGTTTTCCCTTATGACCTTAGTATAGCACAAACAGAAAACGGTTGCAAGCATTTTTTTGAAAAAAATTTAAAAAGCTTGTGACTGGCTAATTCCTAAAATTGTTTGTATAATAGAAGAAAAAGATGTAATCATGTAAATTTTGATTCAAAAATAATTGAAGGGAAACGATTGCATGAATAAGCTGAAGGTTGAAAGGATTTTAAAAATAAGAATATAGTAACCTAAAAGTTTATCAATAAAAAATAAATCATAAAAGTTTTTTAAAAACGCTTGCATTTCTTTTTGAAATGGGTTATACTTTACTTAGCGCAAACGTTTGCGCACAAATTTGAACAATTAATTAAAAAACACTTGAGGTGCTATTATGAAGAAACGTCAAAGTGGTGTGTTGATGCACATCTCATCACTTCCAGGAGCTTACGGAATCGGATCATTTGGTCAAAGCGCCTATGATTTCGTTGACTTCTTGGTTCGTACAAAGCAACGTTACTGGCAAATCCTTCCTTTAGGAACAACGAGCTACGGAGATTCTCCTTATCAATCCTTCTCAGCCTTTGCTGGGAACACTCATTTTATCGATTTTGATATCTTGGTTGAGCAAGGTTTACTAGATGCTAGTGATCTTGAAGGGATTGACTTTGGTAGCAACCCAACTGAAGTTGACTACGCTAAAATCTACTATGCACGTCGTCCGCTTCTAGAGAAAGCTGTCAAACGTTTCCTTGAAGCCGGAGATGTCAAAGACTTCGAAAAATTTGCTCAAGACAACCAATCATGGCTTGAACTATTTGCAGAGTATATGGCTATCAAGGAGCATTTTGATAATCTTGCTTGGACAGAGTGGCCAGATGCAGATATTCGTGCGCGTAAAGCTTCAACTCTTGAAAGCTACCGTGAGAAATTAGCTGACAAGCTTGTTTACCACCGCGTAACCCAATACCTTTTCTTCCAACAATGGTTGAAATTGAAAGCATACGCTAACGAAAACCACATCGAGATTGTGGGTGATATGCCAATCTATGTAGCGGAAGATTCAAGCGATATGTGGGCAAATCCACATCTCTTTAAAACAGATGAAAACGGGAAAGCAACTTGCATCGCAGGATGCCCACCAGATGAGTTTTCTGCGACTGGTCAGCTTTGGGGTAACCCAATCTATGACTGGGAAGCAATGGATCGTGATGGTTACAAATGGTGGATTGAACGCTTGCGTGAAAGCTTTAAAATCTACGATATCGTGCGTATCGACCACTTCCGTGGATTTGAGTCTTATTGGGAAATCCCAGCTGGTTCTGAAACAGCGGCCCCTGGTAAATGGGTGAAAGGACCTGACTACAAACTCTTTGCAGCGGTTAAAGAAGAACTTGGTGACTTGAACATCATCGCTGAAGACCTTGGTTTCATGACTGATGAAGTCATCGAGCTTCGTGAGCGTACTGGATTCCCAGGAATGAAGGTCCTTCAATTTGCCTTCAATCCAGAAGACGAAAGTATCGACAGCCCACACTTGGCACCAGCTAACTCTGTTATGTACACAGGAACACATGATAACAACACTGTTCTTGGTTGGTACCGTGATGAGATTGATGATCCAACTCGTGAGTACATGGCACGCTACACAAACCGTAAAGAGTACGAAACAGTAGTGCATGCTATGCTTCGTACAGCCTTCGCATCAGTAAGTTTCATGACGATTGCAACTATGCAAGATTTGCTAGAGTTGGATGGTTCAGCTCGTATGAACTTCCCATCTACTCTTGGTGGAAACTGGTCATGGCGTATGACAGAGGAACAATTGACTCCTGCTGTCGAAGAAACTTTGCTTGACTTGACTACAATTTATCGCCGTATCAATGAAAATTTGGTAGAATTAAAGAAATAAGACATTATCAGGAGACATAAAAATGTTACCATTAAAAGAATTTGTACAAAATCGTTACAATAAATCTATCGCAGAATGTAGCAATGAGGAGCTTTACCTTGCTCTTCTTAACTACAGCAAACTTGCAAGCAGCCAAAAACCAGTGAACACTGGTAAGAAAAAAGTTTACTACATCTCAGCTGAGTTCTTGATTGGTAAACTCTTGTCAAACAACTTGATTAACCTTGGTCTTTATGACGAAGTTAAAAAAGAACTTGCTGACGCAGGTAAAGAGTTGATCGAAATCGAAGAAGTAGAATTGGAACCATCACTTGGTAATGGTGGTTTGGGACGTTTGGCAGCCTGCTTTATCGACTCAATCGCTACACTTGGTTTGAACGGTGACGGTGTTGGTTTGAACTACCACTTTGGTCTTTTCCAACAAGTTCTTAAAAACAACCAACAAGAAACAATTCCTAACGCTTGGTTGACTGACCAAAACTGGTTGGTTCGCTCAAGCCGTAGCTACCAAGTACCATTTGCACACTTCACATTAACATCTACTCTTTACGATATCGATGTACCTGGATACAAAACAGCTACTAAAAATCGCTTGCGTTTGTTTGACTTGGATTCAGTTGACTCTTCTATCATCGAAGATGGTATCAACTTTGATAAGACAGACATCGCTCGCAACTTGACTCTTTTCCTTTACCCAGACGATAGCGACAAACAAGGTGAATTGCTCCGTATCTTCCAACAATACTTCATGGTTTCAAACGGTGCTCAATTGATCATCGATGAAGCAATCGAAAAAGGAAGCAACTTGCATGACCTTGCTGACTACGCAGTTGTACAAATCAACGATACGCACCCATCAATGGTGATTCCTGAGTTGATCCGTCTTTTGACTGAACGTGGTATCGAACTTGATGAAGCAATCTCTATCGTTCGTAGCATGACTGCTTACACAAACCACACAATCCTTGCTGAAGCCCTTGAAAAATGGCCTCTTGAATTCTTGGAAGAAGTGGTTCCTCACTTGGTACCAATCATCAAAGAATTGGACCGTCGTGTTCGTGCTGAATACAAAGATCCAGCTGTTCAAATCATTGATGAAAACGATCGTGTACACATGGCCCACATGGATATCCACTATGGATACAGCGTAAACGGGGTTGCCGCTCTTCACACAGAAATTTTGAAGAACTCTGAGTTGAAACCTTTCTACGATCTTTACCCAGAAAAATTCAACAACAAAACAAACGGTATCACCTTCCGTCGTTGGCTCATGCATGCTAACCCAAGCTTGTCTCACTACTTGGATGAAATCCTTGGCCGCGAATGGCACCATGAAGCTTCTAAATTGGAAGACCTTCTTTCATACGAAGACAAGGCTGCTGTCAAAGAAAAATTGGAAAGCATCAAAGCCCACAACAAACGTAAATTGGCTCGTCACTTGAAAGAACACCAAGGTGTGGAAATCAATACTAACTCTATCTTTGATATCCAAATCAAACGTCTTCACGAGTACAAACGCCAACAAATGAACGCTTTGTATGTTATCCATAAATACCTTGACATCAAGGCTGGTAACATCCCTGCTCGTCCAATCACAGTCTTCTTTGGTGGTAAAGCAGCTCCTGCCTACACAATTGCTCAAGACATCATCCACTTGATCCTTTGCTTGTCAGAAGTGATTGCTAACGACCCAGCAGTTGCACCACACTTACAAGTGGTTATGGTTGAAAACTACAACGTTACTGCAGCAAGCTTCCTTATCCCAGCATGTGATATCTCAGAACAAATCTCACTTGCTTCTAAAGAAGCTTCAGGTACTGGTAACATGAAATTCATGTTGAACGGAGCTTTGACTCTTGGTACTATGGACGGTGCTAACGTGGAAATCGCTGAGTTGGTTGGAGACGAAAACATCTACATCTTTGGTGAAGATTCAGAAACTGTTATCGACCTTTACGCAAAATCAGCTTACAAATCAAGCGAATTCTACGCTCGTAAAGCGATCAAACCATTGGTTGACTTTATCGTGAGTGACGCTGTTCTTGCAGTTGGTAAGATTGAACGCTTGGAACGTCTTTATAACGAATTAATCAACAAAGACTGGTTCATGACTCTTCTTGACTTGGAAGACTACATCAAAGTTAAAGAGCAAATGTTGGCTGACTACGAAGACCGTGACGCATGGTTGGACAAAGTTATCGTTAACATTTCTAAAGCAGGATTCTTCTCATCTGACCGTACAATCGCTCAGTACAACGAAGATATCTGGCACTTGAACTAAGATATATAATTTAATAGTTATTACACTATCTAGCAAAAAAGCGAGTTTCAATTGAAATTCGCTTTTTTGAATGTTATGGATTTGAGGTTGACTGGTCTCAAAAGAAAAAATAATTTGTCAATAATTTCTAGACTTAAAAATCAAACCTAGAGAACACTAAGAAGGCTGGTTGTACTACCTTTAAGCCTAAGGTTCTTCTTAGCTGTTACCTCAAATTTCTTGTATTCGTTTACAAACAGTATTATAATAGTATTGTAGTAAAGAAGGAGGATGTTCTTATGTGGAAAAAATATTTTTCAAAATATAAATGGACTGATTTATTTTGGATTCTTTTTGTAATTTGGTCATGCCTTTATATGGGTAATAGTTCTTCATTTCCACTTACTCATCAAGAAATCTCTTTTCATGGATGTTGTTATGGGGTAGCACTTGCCTTATATCACTTGCTATTTATTGATAAATTTGTCATTTCAAATCGAAAATAAATGGAGAGGTTAAAATTTTTCCACTTTTCGGATAGATACTTGAAAAATCGTGATTTAAACCCGCATCTCAAGAAGAGGTGCGGGCTTTGTAGTATCTCAAAAATATATTTACAGTGCTTTCCCAACCAAAATCTCTGCTTCAATGGTAATCTCTGTCAGTTGGCTCCAGTCAATCTTGCTTTGGTCAACGTGAAAGAGGAGGGGTGTCATGCTGAGTAAAGCTTGTCTTTGCTCTGCTGTAATGGATTTGGTCAGGGAAGCAGTCTGGATAGATTGGATGCTGAAATGTTCCTGGAAATGCTCCTTGATATCTTGATTAGAATAATCCTTGTTTGTCAGCTGGTCCTGTACCCTTTGACGGATTTCCTTGAGGTGATTTTCAGTTGGGATAACCTTTATCAAGATACCGTCTTTGGATAAAACGCGACGAAATTCTCCATAGTTGGCAGGCGAAAAGATATCAAGCAGGATATCCATGCTAGCGTCTTTTATAGGAAGACGAGCCAGGTCACCAACGAACCAATTGACTGCCCAGTTGGGTTCGCTCTTGGCAGCGATTTGAACGGAATCTTTGGAAATATCAAAGGCATAGAAGGTTTTGTCAGGATGACTTTCTTGGAGCTTGCGAGAATAGAAACCTTCGCCACAACCGATATCTAAGATTGTGGTGCTAGTTTCTGAATTTGCTAACAAGTCAGATACAGCATCTAAAATAGCTTGGTAAAAGCCAGCTTCTAGGATTTGTTGGCGATTTTGAAAGTTTTCCTTGTCGTAGTTGGCAGATTGCTTGATTTGAGGTGCCAGATTGACATAGCCGAATTTCGCCAAGTCAAAAGAATGACGGTTGCAGCACTTGAGACTAGTCTCTACCAGAGTCAGATTTTCTCGACAGATAGGGCAGGCAAAGGCAGTCGCAGAAGCAAAACGCTGGAGTTTAGGTTTGAGATTTGTATTCATAGTTTAAGTGTATCAAAAGAGGCAAATGAAAGCAACTTTAGGATGATTTGTAATAGAATTAAATAGTAGTATAATTACTTTTTAAAGTACCAAAATTAAATTGCTTTTATATCTAAATTGCTATATAATAATATCTAGGAGGAAATAAGTATGTTAAAAGAAGTATTAACCGTTGCAAAAGTTGCGAAAAAATCATCACTCTTTTTAGGTGGTGTCGCATTTGGTACCCTTGGTTTGAAAATCTTAGCAAGTAAGGAAGCTAAAAAAGGTTATTCTAAAGCTTTGGCTAAGGCTTACAAGTTGAAAGACGGGCTAGATGCATCTGTTTCTGTTGTGAAACAACATGGAGACGATGTCTTGCAAGATGCCAAATATTTGTATGAGCAAGAGAAAAAAGAAGAGCAATTAGATAGCCTTATAGGGGAATAGTATGTCTTTTAAAGTGCTACATAGAGGATACCAACATATCCGACTATCATCTTCTTTTTCACTCACCTTGGATATTCAAGACTATCTTCGTTCCTTGGTGAGAGATGAAAAGGGGATTGAGTCTATCCAGTTTTACATGGATCAACAGCACTTTACTCTACGCATAAAAGAAGGCTTCTCTGTATTAGACAATGCAGAAGCCTTTTTAAAAAGAATTGATAAAGGGAAAGTTTCTGAGTTGATGACTCTTCCCATTCGTAGAGAAGAGAGTGCTTATTCTATTGTTTCAGGTGCAGCGATTAAGCGTATGATTTTTCGTAGTTTTGTGCCGTATCCTATTCGCTATATATGGACTTGTTATCAGGCTTTGGGTTATATTAGAGAAGCCTATCAAACACTAGCGCGTAAGGAACTAACGATGGAGGTCTTGGACTGTTCGGCGATTTTATTGTCCTTGTTTATGAACCAATCCAAGACAGCTAGCAATATCATGTTTATGCTTGATTTGGGGAATCATTTAGATCAGTGGTCCTTGAAAAAAACTGCAACAGATTTAGAACAAAGCCTTCTTGCAAAAGAGAGCGACGTATTCTTAGTACAGGGGGATATGGTCGTTAGTATCAAGAGTTCCGATGTTCAAATAGGAGATGTCTTGGTCCTATCTCAAGGAAATGAAATTCTGTTTGATGGACAAGTAGTTTCAGGTTTAGGTATGGTCAACGAAAGTTCCTTGACGGGAGAGAGTTTTCCAGTTGAAAAAAGAGAGTCTGATTTGGTTTGTGCAAATACAGTATTAGAAACTGGAGAGTTACGCATTCGTGTAACCGATAATCAGATGAACAGCCGGATTTTACAACTGATTGAGTTGATGAAGAAATCTGAAGAAAACAAGAAAACGAAACAACGCTATTTCATCAAAATGGCGGACAAGGTCGTCAAATATAATTTCTTGGGGGCTGGGCTGACTTACCTATTAACGGGTTCTTTTTCTAAGGCTATCTCTTTCCTATTGGTCGATTTCTCCTGCGCTTTGAAAATCTCTACTCCTGTAGCTTATTTGACAGCTATCAAGGAGGGGTTGAACCGTGAAATGGTGATTAAGGATGGAGATGTTCTGGAGAAATACCTGGAAGTTGATACTTTCTTGTTTGATAAGACGGGAACGATCACAACTAGCTATCCGATAGTTGAAAAGGTGTTACCTTTTGGAGACAATAGTGAGGAAGATATTCTCAGAATCAGTGCCTGTCTTGAGGAACACATTTATCATCCTATTGCTAATGCCATCGTCAAGCAAGCCGAGATAGAGGGAATTGAACATGAGGAAATGCATGGGAAACTCCAATATATCGCAAGTAAGGGGATCAAATCTCATATAGATGGCCAACCAGTTCTTATTGGGAATTATGTCTTGATGCAGGATGAACAGATTCATATCAGTTCAGAACAAAATGCTTTAATTGAAGAGTACAAGAGTCACTACAATCTCTTATTCTTAGCCTACCAGAATGAATTGATTGGAATGTTCTGTATTCATACTCCTTTGAGAAAAGAAGCAAAAGCAGCCTTGGAGAAACTTAAGGCACAAGGGAAAAAATTGATTCTGGCAACAGGGGACACCTTGGTTAGAACAGAGGAATTAGTCAAAGATTTGCCCTTTGATCAGGTCTATACAGACTTGAAACCTGATGGGAAATTTGAGCTAGTAGAGGAACTGCAGAAAGCAGGTCACACTATTTTGATGGTTGGAGATGGATTGAATGACTCAGCAGCTCTAACCCTATCAGATATCGGTGTGGTGATGAATGAGAGTGCAGACATTTCTAAGCAGATGAGCGATATCTTATTGTTAGATAATCGCTTGGATTTCTTCCAAGAGTTGGATTGGCTATCATCATCTTTGCAAACACTCATCAAGAAGAATATTCAAGATACCGTTATCGTAAATAGTAGTTTGATTGGCTTTGGCTTGTTTAATTGGCTCAGTCCTTCAAATCTCTCTATCTTACATAATCTAACAACCTTACGTATTGTACTGCGTAGCCTGTCTATTAAGGCTAGATAGATATGGTTATCAACAACAAAAAGGAGTTACCTTTCTCGAGGTTAACTCCTTTTTTTATAGGTAAATGTTGAACAGTTTAGTAAGTCAATACAAAATATTTTTTCTTCCCACGTCGGATAACAGTGAGTTCGTTCTCTAACTTATCTGCGTCACTCAAGACATAGTCAAGGTCTTGGATGCGGTCGCCGTTGACGTAGATGGCACCGTTTTGAACATCTTCACGGGCTTGGCGTTTTGAGTTAACCACGCCAGAAGATACAAGAAGTTCAACGATGTTGTGATTTTCGTCTGCTTGTACTTGGTAGTTTGGCACTCCACGAAGTCCTTGTTTGAGTTCTTTAACTGAAAGGTTCTTAATATTTCCAGCAAAGAGTTGTTCAGTGATGTTAAGGGCTTCTTTGTAGGCTTCTTCTCCGTGGACAAGAGTCACGACTTCACGAGCCAAGACTTTTTGAGCCAAGCGTTCGTGTGGTGCTGCTTCGAATTGTTTGCGGATGTCTTCAATCTCATCCAGTGACAAGAAGGTAAAAATCTTCAAGAAGCGAACAGCATCAGCGTCCATAACATTCATCCAGAATTGGTACATTTCGTATGGAGAAGTCTTTTCAGGGTTGAGCCAAACTGCGTTTCCTTCTGATTTACCAAATTTCTTACCAGTTGCATCTGTAATCAGTGGAACAGTGATAACGTGACCAGTCTTGTCGGCTTTACGACGAAGCAATTCGGTACCAGCAGTCATATTTCCCCATTGGTCAGAACCACCGATTTGGAGGGTTACATTGTGCTCTTGGTTAAGGACATAGAAGTCGTAACCTTGCATGATTTGGTAGGCAAACTCAGTGTAAGAAATTCCTGTTTCAATCCGTTTCTTCACAGACTCCTTGCTCATCATGTAGTTGACAGTGAAGTATTTTCCGATATCACGGAGGAAGTCAATGAAGCTGATGCTGCCAAACCAGTCGTAGTTGTTGACCATGACAGCTTTATTTTCACCATTTTCAAAATCAAGAAAGCGAGAAAGTTGTCCTTGGATAGACTTGACCCAGCCATCTACTGTGTCTTTTGTTTGGAGACTACGCTCAGCATCTTTGAAGGACGGATCTCCGATGAGACCTGTAGCACCGCCAACGAGCGCATAAGGTTTGTGACCTGCTAACTGCAAACGACGACTTGTCAAGATTGCGACAAGGTGACCTAGGTGAAGGCTGTCAGCAGTTGGATCGTAGCCAGTATAATAAGAAACTTGACCTTCTTCTAGGGCTTTACGCAAAGCTTCTTCATCAGTCGTTTGAAAAATCAAACCACGCTCTTTTAGCTCATCAAAAATGTGCATGTGTCTTTTCTCCTTTTTAAAATATTGTTTCTACCTATTTTACCACAAACTTGGCAAATAACCTAGTAAAATCGGGAAGAAAGTTGCTACTCGGACTTTTTTGGAAACGAGTGAAATATGGTATAATAGCACTAGCTTATACTCAATGAAAATCAAAGAGCAAACTAG
>NZ_KV804181.1:16142-84547 GCF_001811305.1 Streptococcus sp. HMSC056C01 | reverse complement strand
TTGAGGTTGTGGATAGAACTGACGAAGTCAGTAATACATATACGGCAAGGCGAGACTGACGTGGTTTGAAGAGATTTTTGAAGAGTATTATTTTCAGAGAAATAGATAAAAATAGTTAAGAAAGGGGCTGAAAGATGTCTCATATTATTGAATTACCAGAAGTCTTGGCCAACCAGATTGCAGCAGGAGAAGTTATCGAGCGTCCTGCTAGCGTTGTTAAGGAGCTGGTAGAAAACGCCATTGACGCGGGCTCTAGCCAGATTATCATTGAGATTGAGGAAGCTGGTCTCAAGAAAATTCAAATCACAGATAATGGTCACGGAATTGCCCACGATGAAGTCGAGTTAGCTCTCCGCCGTCATGCGACCAGTAAGATTAAGAATCAAGCGGATCTTTTTCGAATTCGAACACTTGGTTTTCGTGGTGAAGCTCTGCCTTCTATCGCATCTGTCAGTGTTTTGACTTTGTTGACTGCGGTGGATGGAGCAAGTCACGGGACCAAGTTAGTGGCTCGTGGGGGAGAAGTTGAAGAGATTAGCCCAGCAACCAGTCCTGTGGGGACTAAGGTTTGTGTGGAGGATCTCTTTTTCAACACACCAGCTCGTCTCAAGTATATGAAGAGTCAGCAGGCAGAGTTGTCCCACATCATTGATATTGTTAATCGTCTTGGGCTAGCCCATCCTGAGATTTCCTTTAGCCTGATTAGCGATGGCAAGGAAATGACACGAACAGCTGGTACGGGTCAGCTGCGTCAGGCCATTGCTGGGATTTATGGTTTAGCTAGTGCCAAAAAGATGGTTGAGATTGAGAATTCTGACCTAGACTTTGAAATTTCAGGCTTTGTCTCCTTGCCGGAATTGACGCGGGCTAATCGCAACTATATCAGTCTTTTTATCAATGGTCGTTATATCAAAAACTTCCTGCTCAATCGTGCTATTTTAGATGGTTACGGCAGCAAGCTCATGGTGGGGCGTTTTCCACTAGCTGTTATTCACATCCAGATTGACCCTTACTTAGCCGATGTCAATGTGCACCCAACCAAGCAAGAGGTGCGTATTTCTAAGGAAAGAGAGCTGATGGCACTGGTTTCAGAAGCTATCGCAAAGAGTCTCAAGGAACAGACCTTGATTCCAGATGCCTTGGAAAATCTGGCAAAGTCTACCGTACGCAATCGTGAAAAAGTAGAGCAAACCATTCTCCCGCTTAAAGAAAATAATCTTTACTACGAGCAAACGGAGCTGACAAGACCGCCTCAAGCTGAGGTAGCAGACCATCAGGTGAATCTGACTGAAGAAAGACAGGATTTGAACCTCTTCGCTAAGGAAACCTTGGATCAGCTGACCAAACCAGCAAAACTGCATTTTGCAGAGAGAAAGTCTATCAGTTACGACCAACTGGATCATCCTGAGTTAGATATGGCTAGTTTGGATAAGGCTTATGACAAGCTGGAGCGAGAAGAATCTTCAAGCTTCCCGGAGTTGGAATTTTTCGGTCAGATGCATGGAACCTATCTCTTTGCCCAAGGTAGAGATGGGCTTTACATCATAGACCAACACGCAGCTCAGGAGCGGGTTAAGTATGAGGAGTATCGCGAAAGTATTGGCAATGTTGACCAGAGCCAGCAGCAACTCCTAGTGCCCTATATCTTTGAATTTCCTGCGGATGATTCCCTTCGCCTCAAGGAAAGAATGTCTCTTTTAGAGGAAGTTGGCGTCTTTCTAGCAGAGTACGGGGAGAATCAATTTATCTTGCGCGAACATCCCATTTGGATGGCAGAGGAGGAAATCGAGTCTGGTATCTATGAGATGTGTGATATGCTCCTTTTGACAAAGGAAGTTTCTATCAAGAAATACCGAGCAGAGCTGGCCATTATGATGTCCTGCAAACGGTCAATCAAGGCCAACCATCGTATCGATGACCACTCAGCCAGACAGCTTCTCTATCAACTCTCTCAATGCGACAACCCATACAATTGTCCCCACGGACGTCCTGTTTTGGTCCACTTTACCAAGTCAGATATGGAAAAGATGTTCCGTCGCATTCAAGAAAATCATACTAGCCTACGAGAACTAGGAAAATACTAATACTCTTCGAAAATCTCTTTAAACTGCGTCAGCCTTACCTTGCCTAACTCAAGTTATGCCTACGGTTAGCTTACTAGTTTACTCTTTGATTTTCATTGAGTATAAATTGAAGGGAAAATTATGTACGAATATCTAAAAGGTATCATTACCAAAATTACTGCTAAATACATCGTTCTAGAAGCTAACGGTATCGGCTATATCCTACATGTAGCTAACCCTTATGCCTACTCAGGACAAGTCAACCAAGAAGCGAAAATTTATGTGCATCAAGTCGTTCGCGAAGATGCTCATCTCCTTTACGGTTTCCGTTCAGAAGACGAGAAAAAACTCTTTCTCAGTTTGATTTCTGTATCAGGCATTGGTCCTGTATCAGCTCTGGCTATTATCGCAGCTGATGACAATGCAGGGCTCGTTCAAGCCATCGAGACCAAGAACATTACCTACTTGACCAAGTTCCCCAAAATTGGCAAGAAAACAGCCCAACAGATGGTGTTGGACTTAGAAGGTAAGGTGGTTGTCGCAGGGGATGACCTCCCTGCTAAGACGGCAGCTCCATCTAGCAATGACAACCAAGAATTGGAAGAAGCTATGGAAGCCATGTTGGCATTGGGCTACAAGGCGACCGAGCTTAAGAAGATCAAGAAATTCTTTGAAGGAACTTCTGATACAGCTGAAAACTACATCAAATCTGCCCTTAAAATGTTGGTAAAATAGGAGGTTCCTATGCCCAAACGCTGTGGCTGGGTCAAAATGAACAACCCGCTATATGTAGCTTACCATGATGAAGAATGGGGTCAGCCCCTCCATGATGATCAGGCCCTTTTTGAGTTGTTGTGTATGGAGACCTATCAGGCCGGTCTATCTTGGGAAACGGTGCTCAATAAACGCCAGGCCTTCCGTCAAGTTTTTCATGGTTACCAAATTCAAGCTGTTGCAGACATGACGGATGAAGAACTGGAAGCTTTGATGAATAATCCAGCAATTATCCGCAATCGTGCCAAGATTTTTGCGACGCGAGCTAATGCCCAGGCCTTTCTACAAGTTCAGAAAGAGTATGGCTCTTTTGATGCTTATCTCTGGTCTTTTGTGGATGGGAAAACCATGGTCAATGATATCCCGGACTACAGTCAAGCACCAGCCAAAACGCCTTTGTCTGAAAAAATATCCAAGGGTCTCAAAAAACGAGGCTTCAAGTTCACAGGACCAGTCGCTGTTTTATCCTTTCTACAAGCTGCAGGATTAGTTGATGACCACGAGAATGATTGTGAATGGAAGGGTCTTAAATGATGTCTAACAAAAATAAGGGAATTCTGATTTTTGCGATTCTCTATACAGTCCTTTTTGTGTTTGATGGTATACGAGTATTTGATGCTCCATTACCTTCTTCTGCAGGGACATATTTAGTCTATACCATCATGTTTGTGTATGGTTGCTTCTTATTTAAGTCCCTATTGCTCCAAAAGTGGGAAGAGATTAGAAAGGCTAAAAGAAAATTCTTCTTTGGCGTCTTAACAGGATGGCTCTTTCTCATTCTGATGACTGTTGCCTTTGGATTTATATCAGAGTTGTTGAGGCAGTTTTTCGGGCTGGTCGGACAAGGTCTAAACCAGTCGAATATTCAAATTACCTTTCAAGAGCAACCACTACTGATAGCAGTTTTCGCCTGCATCATTGGACCTTTGGTGGAAGAACTCTTTTTCCGTCAGCTCTTATTGCATCACTTGCAGAAAAGTCTGCCAAGTTGGCTAAGCATTCTTCTGGTAGGAATTGTCTTTGCTCTGACTCATATGCATAATGTAAGTTTATCAGAGTGGGTCGGTGCAGTCGGATACCTAGGTGGGGGCCTTGTCTTTTCTATTATTTATGTGAAAGAAAAGGAGAATGTCTACTATCCCCTACTTGTTCACATGTTAGGCAATAGCCTATCCTTTATTATTTTAGCTATCGGTAGTATGTGATGAAAATGCTAGTAACGATACTGAAAAAAGCTGAGAAATTTTCCCAGCTTTATTTGTTATAGTCAAAGTGGATGACTTGCTCCTCTGCATCTACGTAGGCGTGAACGCCAAAGGGGACAATTGCTCTTGGAGTTGCATGACCAACATTTAGATTATAGACAATCGGGATATTGCTATCAATGATATCCAATAGTGCCTCTTTATAGTCGTCATAGAAAGTTTCATCCATAGGTTTCCCGACCAAGAGTCCTCTGATGACCTCGAATATACCAGTTTCCTTTAAAGTCCGCAACATCTTTTTGAAGTCGTCAGGTTCAGGCTTTTCTTCACTTGTTTCTAGCAATAGAATCTTTCCTTCCCAGTCGGATAAGTCAGGGAAAAGTTTGTATTTTTGGCAGAGGTCTGTGCTATCTGCGTGTAGAGAGTTGTCAAAAATATCATAGAGAGACTCAAGACAACCACCGAGGATTTCTCCCTCAAACTGAGCATTGCCTTGTAACAAGTCAAAACCTGTATTTGCATGGCTGATACGAGGTGTTCCCAAAGCTTTGGGACTAAAATCAGTCCGTTCCTCATACCAAACGTTACTAGGGCGGATTTCTGAGATTTTTCCAGTCTCAATCAATTCTTTAAAGTAGTGGCAGCTATATGGTAACATTTCTTTGTCTAACTCACAAATGTCTGCTAGAAATGATTGGCCGTAAAAAGTCTTAATTCCTAGTTTATGCAACATTAGATGGTTCATGGTCGTATCCGAGAAGCCAAGAAAAATCTTTTGTTTGATAACTTTTTCTAGTTGGTCATTTTCAAAAAGATAGGATAATAAACGATAGGTATCGTCTCCACCGATGGCGCATAGGATCATGTCGATGCTATCATCAGAAAAGGCCTGAATCAAATCCTCTGCACGTGCTTCAGGATGGTCCTTGATAAAGTCTAAGCCTTTTAGCGAATGGGGTAAAAAGATAGGATTGAGTCCCAAGTCCTTGAGACGTTGGACACCCAAGTCCACTTCGTGTTTGACAAAGTCTTCTCCGATAATGCCACTAGACAAACTAACAATACCAATAGTAGAAACCATATCTCATCCTCCTAGAAATAAATTGATGCTATTGTATCACAAAAGATGAGGAGAAACAACAATGATTAGAATCAGAAAAAGGCTTTTAGATCACGAAAGTAAGCAAAAAAGCAACCGCTCGATGTGGTTGCTTTTTATAGTAGTTGCATTCTTATAGAGCAGTAAGGAAGGTCAGTCCTCCAAGGACAACCCCGGCCGAGTTTGGAATGATTAGAATCCAATCTTTCTTAGGCTCTTTTGTCCATCCATAAATGACCCAGATTAAGCAAGAGATTGCTGCTGATAAAGGTTGAAATGGTTGAGCTTTGTTCCCTTGTAAATTGGCAAAAATTTGGGGGATGTAGGCTATAAATACAATAATCCCAATAAAGGCACCAATTGAACCAACAATTTGATTAATTCTCTGTTTAGTCATATATATTTCTCCTTATTATTTTATTAGTATAACAGAAAAACAACTTGAATTCAAGGATAAAACCTAGGGATTTTAAGGGGAGCCGTTACATTAGAACGTTTTTAGAAAATGTAGCTACTTTTCTTTGGAGAATCAAAAAATGCTTTGGAGCCATAATAAAAGTAGTCTGTCTGTAAAACACACTACTTTTTTTGTTTATCTTAATATCTAGCTGGTCCAGCACTTGCGCTCTTGATGTTGAAACGTTTTTTGAGGTAGAAACGTAGGGCAAGAAGTGCTCCTCCAATCACCAACAAAACAAGTGGTGGGAGACTAATATTGATGGCTTGTGGAAGGAAGTTACTCAAGAAGAGGATGAGAACCCAGGCAAACATAGTTGCTAACATAACCAAAAGTGATTTCCAGAATGGAGGGCGTTGGCTACGGTCAGTATCTGGCCCGTAGTAGCGGTAGATGAAGTGATAGAGAAGGTAAAAGGCAACTCCACCAAAGGCCCCTACACTGATAAGTGTTACCAATCCGTAGGCCACGGGTTGGTTTGAGAAGAAGCTCATCAAGGCGCTAACTACTGCAAAAAGTCCTGTGATGAAAAGGGCTGAATCCAACATCATCAATTTTGGATCGTCGTTTTCTTTTGGATGTTCTTTCTCGTATTGCTCTTTTTCGCTAAAGCTGTGAGCCCAGTGAGTTGGTGCTCCGTAGATAGAACGAGCTGTCACCCCTTTTGGTTGTTCTTCAAGGATATGAGGAATGACTTCTTCAAGGATGACCTTGATTTCGGCGTCAGTTTTTCCATCTTTAAGAAACTGCTGGGTTGCAATGTGGATAAATTCTTGGTTTTTCTTGGTTAATTCTTTTAAATCAATCTGTGACATAATAACTCCTGTTTAGAACCATTTTTTATGGATGAGGTAAAGAGTGAGAGAAACACTCATAGCAAAGGCGATAAAGACGATGAGCCAGAAAGCGTGTGGTTCTCCGTTTAAAGGAATTTCATTATCCTTAAAGTTCATTCCGTAGGCTGAGAAAATCATGGTCGGGATGGACATAACGATGGTCACGAGGGCCAAGGTTTTCATGATATTGTTCTGGTTGTTTGAAATGATAGAAGCGAAGGTCTCTGTCATAGAGTGAAGGACGTTTCCATAGATGTCCGCCATCTCGATGGCCTGTTGCGTTTCAATCAAGGTATCTTCCAGTAAGTCTTCGTCTTCGAGATATTTCTTGATATTGCTAGTTGCGCTGGTCAATTTTTTAATCACGCGCTCATTTGTCTTAAGTGAAGCTTTGAAGTAGACGATGGTCTTTTCCAATTCCATGAGTTCAATCAATTCTTCGTTTCGAGTAGATTTATGAAGTTGACTCTCAATCTGCTCACTCTTACGTTCGATTGAACGGAGGGCTGTCAAGTAAATCTCCGCATTGCGGTAGAGGATTTGGAAGATGAAGCGCGAACGCATGAAGGTATAGAAATTTCGAAGCCTACGATTGATAAAGACATCAAGAAGTGGTAGAGGCTCCAAGCAAGTGGTAATAATAGCCTCTTCTGTGATGATAATCCCCAAGGGAATAGTCACATAGTAGGTCTGGTTATTTCTTTCCTCTGTGATTGGGACGTCTACGATAATCAAGGTGTACTCATCTTCGATGGTGATACGAGACATTTCTTCGGCATCGAGTGGTGCACGGAGATCGGCGATATCAATATCAAAGGCTGAGGCGATTTCCATCGATTCGCTTTGAGTAGGATTGACGAGATTGATCCAAGTGCCCGGCTGGAGCGTATCGATCTCTTTAAATTCAGTTGTTGTTGAGAGAAAGACTTGTTTCATATCTCCTATCCTTTCCTAATCTAATTCGTGTTTCAGTGATTTTTGACACCGTACTATTATACTACAAAATCGGCTTTTTTGGTAATAGAATTTCACTTTTTTTGGTATAATGGAAAGCAACAATGAACTAGAAAGAAGTAATATGCAAGATAAGATTGTCATCCATGGGGCACGCGCCCATAATTTAAAAAATATAGATGTGGAAATTCCGCGTGACAAGCTAGTTGTGGTGACGGGACTATCTGGATCAGGAAAGTCTAGTTTAGCCTTTGATACCCTTTATGCAGAAGGGCAACGTCGCTACGTTGAGAGTCTGTCAGCTTATGCTCGTCAGTTCTTAGGCAATATGGAAAAGCCAGATGTGGATTCTATCGATGGTCTCAGCCCTGCCATTTCCATTGACCAGAAAACGACCAGTAAAAATCCTCGTTCGACGGTTGGAACAACGACGGAAATCAACGATTATCTACGTCTTCTCTATGCACGTGTAGGGACCCCCTACTGTATCAATGGACATGGGGCTATCAAGGCTTCGTCTGTAGAGCAGATTGTGGACAAGGTTTTGGAATTGCCAGAACGCCAACGCTTGCAGATTTTGGCTCCTGTCATTCGTAAGAAAAAGGGTCAGCATAAGACGCTGATTGAAAAGATTCAAAAGGATGGCTATGTTCGTGTCCGTGTCGATGGGGTTGTCTATGATGTGACCGAAGTTCCTGAACTTGAAAAGAATAAACAACACAACATCGATGTGGTGGTAGACCGTATTATCATCAAAGATGGTATCCGTAGTCGTCTCTTTGACTCAATTGAAGCAGCCCTTCGTATCGCTGAAGGTTATGTCGTTATTGATACTATGGATGATTCAGAGTTGCTCTTTTCAGAACACTATGCTTGTCCAGTATGTGGATTTACAGTTCCAGAGCTAGAACCTCGTCTCTTCTCCTTCAATGCACCATTTGGTTCTTGTAGCGAGTGTGATGGTTTGGGAATCAAGCTAGAGGTTGATACGGACTTAGTCGTACCAGATGCTAGCAAGAGCCTTCGCGAGGGAGCCTTAGCGCCTTGGAACCCTATCTCTTCAAACTATTATCCAAATATGCTGGAACAAGCCATGACAGCCTTTGGAGTGGATATGGATACTCCTTTTGAGGCCTTGTCCGAGGAGGAAAAACATCTCATTTTCTATGGTTCAGATGGGAAAGAGTTCCATTTCCATTATGAAAATGAATTCGGCGGAGTTCGTGATATCGACATTCCATTTGAAGGAGTGCTTGGAAATATCAAGCGTCGCTATCATGAAACCAATAGCGACTACACTCGTACACAGATGCGTCTCTATATGAACGAGCTGACTTGTGGCACTTGTCATGGTTATCGTCTCAATGACCAAGCCTTATCTGTTCGAGTAGGGGGAGAAAAAGGGCTCCATATCGGAGAAATTTCAGACCTCTCCATCGCAGACCATTTGGAGGTCATTGATCAACTAACTCTATCTGAAAATGAAGCTATTATCGCTCGTCCTATCCTGAAGGAAATCAAGGACCGCTTGACCTTCCTCAATAACGTGGGTCTTAACTATTTAACGTTATCCCGCTCGGCAGGAACCCTATCAGGTGGGGAGAGTCAACGTATTCGTTTGGCGACCCAGATTGGTTCCAATCTCTCAGGAGTTCTCTATATCCTTGATGAGCCATCCATCGGTCTTCACCAGAGGGACAATGACCGCCTGATTGCCAGCCTGAAAAAGATGCGTGACTTGGGGAATACCTTGATCGTGGTGGAACACGATGAAGATACTATGCGAGAAGCTGATTATCTGATTGACGTTGGCCCTGGTGCAGGTGTCTTTGGTGGAGAAATTGTTGCTGCAGGAACGCCTAAACAGGTAGCTCGCAACAGCAAATCCATTACAGGACAGTATCTGTCAGGGAAACGCGCGATTCCAGTGCCGTCAGAACGTCGTGTAGGAAATGGACGCTTTATCGAAGTGATAGGCGCGCGTGAGAACAACTTGCAAAACATCACCGTTCGTTTCCCACTAGGAAAATTCATTGCGGTGACAGGGGTATCTGGTTCAGGGAAGTCTACCTTGATTAATAGCATCCTCAAAAAGGCTATTGCACAAAAGCTCAATCGCAATTCAGACAAGCCTGGTAAGTTTAAATCCATTACAGGAATCGAGCATATCGATCGTCTGATAGACATTGACCAGAGTCCAATTGGACGAACACCGAGGTCTAATCCTGCGACCTATACAGGTGTCTTTGATGACATTCGAGACCTCTTTGCTCAGACCAATGAAGCCAAGATTCGTGGCTACAAAAAGGGTCGCTTCAGTTTCAATGTCAAGGGTGGTCGCTGTGAGGCCTGCTCGGGTGATGGGATTATCAAGATTGAAATGCACTTCTTGCCAGATGTATACGTGGCTTGTGAAGTCTGCCATGGGACCCGCTACAACAGTGAAACGCTAGAAGTACACTACAAGGAAAAGAATATCTCGCAAGTCTTGGATATGACCGTCAACGATGCGGTAGAATTTTTCCAACATATTCCGAAAATTCAACGCAAACTCCAGACCATCAAAGATGTTGGTCTAGGTTATGTGACCTTGGGACAACCAGCTACGACACTTTCTGGAGGGGAGGCCCAGCGTATGAAGCTGGCTAGTGAACTCCACAAGCGCTCGACAGGTAAGTCCTTCTACATTTTAGATGAACCGACAACTGGTTTGCATACTGAGGATATTGCTCGCCTACTCACCGTTTTGTCTCGCTTTGTTGATGATGGTAATACAGTTCTCGTCATTGAGCACAATCTGGATGTTATCAAAACAGCAGACCATATTATCGACCTAGGACCAGAAGGTGGTGTTGGTGGCGGAACTATTATCGCAACAGGGACACCAGAGGAAGTAGCTGCTAATGAAGCTAGCTATACAGGACAGTATTTGAAAGGAAAGTTACATCATGAATAAACGTGTACAAGCATTTTTAGATAAAATGCAAGAAAAAGAACTAGATGGAATCATTATCAATAACCTTAAAAATGTCTACTATTTGACAGGATTTTGGGGTTCAAATGGGACAGTCTTTATCAGTCGTGACCGTCAAGTCTTGGTGACAGATGCCCGCTATATTATCGCTGCTAAGCAAGAAGTAACTGGTTTTGAGATTTTTGCAGAGCGTGACGAGTTGGCTATTATCGCAAAGATTGCAAAAGATATGGGCCTTTCTCGTATCGGGTTTGAAGATGAGATTTCAGTTTCTTATTACCATCGTATGCAAACAGCCTTTAAAGGTTTGGAATTGCTCCCTCAAACTCAGTTTGTTGAAGCCCTTCGTATGATTAAGGACGAGACAGAGATTGCGACTATTCGTAAGGCTTGTTCCATCTCAGACCAAGCTTTCCACGATGCTCTTGACTTTATCAAGCCAGGTAAGACAGAAATTGAAATTGCCAATTTCCTTGACTTCCGTATGCGTGAGCTGGGAGCGGCAGGTTTGTCTTTTGACACAATCTTAGCAAGTGGAATCAACTCTTCTAAACCTCATGCCCACCCAATGCACAAGCCAGTAGAACTAGGCGAAGCAATCACTATGGATTTTGGGTGCCTTTATGACCACTATGTCAGTGATATGACACGTACCATCTACCTAGGTCATGCCAGCGACGAACAAGCAGAAATCTACAACACCGTTTTGAAGGCTAACCAAGCTCTGATTGACCAAGCTAAGGATGGCTTAGGTTTCCGTGATTTTGATAAAATCCCTCGTGATATTATTGTGGAAGCAGGCTATGGAGAATACTTTACACACGGTATCGGGCACGGTATTGGACTTGATATCCACGAAGAACCTTACTTTAGCCAAACTTCCAAAGAAGTTATTAAATCTGGAATGGTCTTGACTGATGAACCTGGTATTTATATTGAAGGTAAATACGGAGTTCGTATCGAAGATGATATCTTGATTACAGATACAGGTTGTGAGTTATTAACCCTTGCTCCAAAAGAATTAATCGTAATCTAAGAAAAATGAGATAAATCGTTGACTTTTACGAGTTAAAGGTTTATACTGAAAGGCGAAAACGGTAGGTGAGGCTACCATAGGGATACGGATGACTACCGCAAAGCAGTGGAGACACTACTCGTTGGTCAACAGTCCTGGTCGCGAAGGTCAAGACTAAGCTCATTACATCGCCCTATGGAGTTAAAGCTTGAACGAAAACAGATAATAAGTTTTTTAGTCCTGCCATTTTATGGCAGGATTTTCTGCTGTTTTAGAACAAAGAAAGGAGAAAAACGATGCAAATTGACGATCATCCAGAACCGCACATACACAGCCAATCGCTGATTTGTGTCGTTTTGTCCCTATAAAGTGATTGGTCTCTGTGTATGATACTCTTCGAAAATCAAATTCAAACTACGTCAACTTCGCCTTGCCGTACTCAAGTACAACCTGCGGCTAGCTTCCTAGTTTGCTCTTTGATTTTCATTGAGTATGAAATCACCATTCATACAGATAGGAGAAACCAATGAAAACTACAAAAGAAAGATTAGCAGCAGCTATTCAAACTCCATTTAAAGATAGTCTAGCTTTTTACCATACAAGTCTAAAAGGCTTAGACCAAGAACAAGTCGAAGAAAACCGTGACCTATATGGTGAAAACACCATTACCAAGGGTCAAGAGGATTCCATCTTTAAAAAGATTTATGAGTCCATTATCAATCCTTTCACAATCATTTTGCTTGTGATTGCCTTTATCTCTCTCGTTACAAATGTCTGGCTTGCCAAACCTGGTCAAGAAGATCCAACGACATCTATCATTATCGTTGTCTTGGTTTTGATTTCAGGAGGCATCCGTTTTGTCCAAGAATTGCGAAGCGATAAGGCAACAACCAATCTTTCAAAAATGATTGTCAACACAGCAACTGTTATTCGCGATGGTCTTGAACAAGAGTTACCCATCGATGACTTGGTTGTGGGAGACCTCGTGAAATTGAGCGCTGGAGATATGATTCCCGCAGATGTCATCTTATTTGAATCACGCGACTTTTTTGTTCAACAGTCAGGTTTGACTGGAGAAAGTGATGCAGTCGAAAAACTTGCTTTAAATAAAGCTACTAATCAAAATGTAGAGAGTCTTTTAGAAGCAGAATCTTTGGCCTTCATGGGGACAAACGTTATCTCAGGAAGTGCTACAGCTATGGTTCTCGCTGTTGGTGATGACACCATGATGGGAGCTATTGAGCAAACTCTCAACACCTATGATGAGCCAACTTCTTTTGAACGTGAAATGAACAGCATTTCTTGGCTCTTGATCCGCTTGATGCTTGTCATGGTTCCGATTGTGTTTTTTGCAAATGGGTTGACCGACGGAGACTGGCTAGAGGCTGGAGTCTTTGCCTTGAGTGTCGGTGTCGGACTGACACCAGAAATGCTTCCAATGATTATCACAGCCAGCTTGGCCAAAGGTTCCATTATCATGGCCAAGGAAAAGGTGGTTATCAAAAAACTCAATGCTATTCAAGACCTAGGAGCAATCGATATCCTATGTACGGACAAAACTGGAACTCTAACACAAGATGAGATTGTCTTAGAATACCCCTTGGATATCCACGGTGATTTGGATATGGCAGTCTTAAGAAGAGCTTATCTAAATTCACATTTCCAAACAGGTTTGAAAAACTTGATGGACCGTGCCATTATCAGTAGAACCGAAAAAGAAGCCAAAGAACACGCTATTCTACAAGATTTGGATAACATCTTCCAAAAGATTGATGAACTGCCTTTTGACTTTGAGCGTAGACGCATGAGTGTTATCGTCAAAGATGATAGCAATGTTGTTAGTATGGTGACCAAAGGCGCTTTGGAAGAAATGTTAACTATTTCAACACATGTGGAATATCGCGGAGAAATCATTCCCCTAACCGAAGACATTCGCCAAGAAGTATTAGCAGAAGTTGGTCAATTAAACCGTCAAGGTTTGCGTGTTTTAGGTGTTGGTTACAAGTCAGGTCTACGTGAAGATTATGCCTATGCTGTGACTGATGAAAGTGACATGATCCTTACAGGTTACCTTGCCTTTTTGGATCCGCCAAAACCATCTGCAGCACCAGCCATTCAAGCTCTACTTGAGCATGGTGTCAAAACAAAAATTTTAACTGGGGATAACGAAAAAGTAACCCAAGCCATTTGTGAAAAGGTTGGTTTGGACGTTGAGCATATGCTCTTAGGGGCTGACATTGACCAAATGACAGATCAAGAATTGGCAGAAGCGGTTGAAAGTGTAACAGTATTTGCTAAATTGTCTCCTGATCAAAAAGCCCGTATCATTCTACAGTTAAAGAAAAATGGTCACGGTGTTGGTTATATGGGTGACGGTATTAATGACGCTCCATCCATGAAGGTGGCAGATGTCGGTATTTCTGTAGATACAGCAGTAGACATCGCCAAGGAAACTGCGGATGTTATTTTGCTAGACAAGGATCTCATGGTTCTTGAAACTGGTATCGTTGAGGGTCGTAAGGTCTACGCCAACATGACCAAGTACATCAAGATGACCGTCAGTTCAAACTTTGGGAATATCTTCTCACTCCTTGTTGCGAGTATTTTCTTACCATTTTTACCAATGGCTCCTGTTCATCTCATTGTCCTAAACCTAGTCTATGATTTGTCTTGTGTGGCATTGCCATTTGATAATGTGGATCAAGACTTCCTTAAACAACCCCATACATGGGAAGCAAAATCCATTACGCGATTTATGGTTTGGATGGGACCGATCTCATCAGTCTTTGATATTTTGACCTTTATCTTCCTCTACTTTATCATTGTTCCATTGGTGACAGGTCATCACTATGTTCACGGGTCTGAATCTGCCCTTCAGTTTATTATCTTGTTCCAAACAGGATGGTTCATCGAATCTATGTGGTCTCAAACTATGGTCATCCATATGCTTCGTACAGCAAAAGTTCCTTTTGTACAAAGCAGACCAGCTTGGCTTGTGATTTTGATGACTCTGGTTGCAGCCTTTTTCGTAACCAGTCTACCTTATGGACCACTAGTAAATATCCTTCGTCTAGCACCCTTAGGACTTCCTTACTTCTTGTTCTTAATTTGTATTATTTTCTTGTATATGTTTAGCGTCACAGTTATTAAGAAATTTTACATTAAGAAATATAAAGAATGGTTATAGTTCGTGTTTTGTCAAGAAAAAAGTTCAAAAATTGCCAAAAAAGTTAAAATTTTTTAAAAATAGGTCGCAAGTCCGATGTTTTTTATGGTATAATAGTCTAAACTGATAGTAACATGTAGCGAAAGGGGTAGGTACATGATCAAAATTTATACAGTCTCAAGTTGTACTAGCTGTAAAAAAGCGAAGACCTGGCTCAATGCCCACCAGTTAAGTTATAAAGAACAAAACCTTGGTAAGGAAGGAATCACGAGAGAAGAACTACTTGATATTTTGACAAAAACAGACAATGGAATTGCAAGTATCGTATCATCGAAAAATCGTTATGCAAAGGCCCTTGGTGTTGATATCGAAGATTTGAGTGTCAATGAAGTGCTCAACCTAATCATGGAAACACCACGTATCTTGAAAAGTCCGATTCTTGTAGATGAGAAACGCCTACAAGTTGGCTATAAAGAAGACGATATCCGTGCCTTTTTGCCACGCTCTGTCCGTAATGTGGAAAATGCAGAAGCGCGTTTACGTGCGGCTCTATAAAACATCAAGGCTGGGAGTGACTCCTGGCCTTCTCTAATATTTAAATTGGATAACATGTGAGGATTTATGAAAAAGTTAGTCATTGGAACATTCGCAGCACTATTTTTGCTCGTTGGATGTGGTCAGAAAAAAGAAACAGCAGCTTCAACTACTGAGAGTTCTCAAGAAGCCCTACAGTCTACCTTGCCCGTATTAGAAAATGCAACCAAGAATACAGTTGTTACCAAGACCTTGGTTTTGCCAGCTGATGAGAGTGGAGCACAGCAAACTCAAATCATTACCTACAAAGGCAATCAATTTTTAAGCTTGACCATTCAGCAAAAGCGTCCTGTATCAGAAGATTTAAAAAATTATATTTCTGAGCGAGGATTAGATGAAGCTAAAAAAGCTCTTAAAGAAGCTGAGGACAAGGATGAGTCTGTTCAAGCGGCTCGAAAAATTTCAGGATTTACCATTGAAACGACTCTTTTAAATGAGAAAGAAATGGAAACCAAGACTAGCTATGATTTCCAAACACTGGATCTCAAAAAAGCAAGTGAAAACGAATACTTGAAGAATGTTGGACTGGAAAATCTATTGAAAAACGAACCAGAGGACTATATTGCTAATCGTGTTGCAAATGGGGCAACAGTCCAGTAAAAAGTCAGAGAAAATCAGCAGAATCAGACTGTGTGATTTGTAGAACGACCGCGAATGTGCTATAATAGTACTATTCTAAGGAAAGAGGGTGTTAGAATGGGATTTACTGAAGAAACCGTACGTTTTAAATTGGACGATTCCAATAAAAAAGAAATCAGTGAAACATTGACAGATGTCTATGCTTCTTTGAATGAAAAGGGCTATAACCCTATTAACCAGATCGTGGGCTATGTTCTCAGTGGAGACCCAGCTTACGTTCCTCGTTATAACAATGCACGAAATCAAATCCGTAAGTATGAGCGAGATGAAATCGTTGAAGAACTGGTTCGCTACTACCTTAAAGGACAAGGAGTCGATCTATAATCTATGAGAATTATGGGATTGGACGTTGGTTCCAAAACGGTAGGAGTAGCGATTAGCGATCCGTTAGGTTTTACGGCACAAGGGCTTGAAATCATCCAAATCAATGAAGATCAAGGTCAGTTTGGTTTTGAACGCCTCAAGGAACTCGTTGAAACCTATAAGGTAGACCGTTTTGTTGTTGGTTTGCCTAAAAACATGAACAATACCAGCGGACCGCGCGTGGAGGCCAGTCAAGCCTATGGAGCTAAACTAGAAGAACTCTTTGGTCTACCAGTAGAGTATCAAGATGAACGCCTAACTACGGTCGCTGCAGAGCGTATGTTGATTGAGCAAGCAGATATTAGTCGCAATAAGCGTAAAAAAGTTATTGATAAACTAGCTGCTCAATTAATTTTGCAAAATTATTTAGATAGAAAATTTTAAGACAGAGGAGAAACTATGTCACACGATCACAACCACGATCACGAAGAACGTGAACTTATTACACTTGTAGATGAGCAAGGAAATGAAACTTTATTTGAAATCCTTTTGACTATTGACGGAAAAGAAGAATTTGGTAAAAACTATGTCCTTCTTGTACCAGTTAACGCAGAAGAAGATGAAAACGGCGAAGTTGAAATCCAAGCATACTCATTCATCGAAAACGAAGATGGAACAGAAGGCGAATTGCAACCAATCCCTGAAGATTCAGAAGATGAATGGAATATGATTGAAGAAGTCTTCAACAGCTTTATGGAGGAGTAAAAACGTCCAGTGGACGTTTTTAGCCTGACGCTAAAAATAAAAACCGTCAGTAAGTTCGGGGGACGTTTTTAGCCCTGCGCTAGAAATTGGAAATGCAGGTAGTCTGGGAGACTGTATCAGCCCAGTTCCTTGAAATAAGAAAGAACTGGTAAGTCCAGTGGATGTTTTTAGCCCAGTTCCTTAAAATAAGAGAGAGCTGGCGAGTTCGGGGAACGTTTTTACCCCAACTCCTAGAAACTAGGGAGACTTGGAACGTCCGGGGGACATTTTTCTCCCATACTAGAATTAAATACTAGCTAATGAAGTAAAAAGCGAAGAGAATCTTCGCTTTTTTGTTAAGGATTAAGGAGATTAAGCGTGTTTGAAGTAGAAAAATGGCTTCATAGTCGAATCGGTTTGAATTTCAGATCAGGTTTGGGGCGGATGCAGAGAGCGGTAGACTTGCTGGGGAACCCTGAGCAAGCCTATCCTATTATCCATGTGACAGGGACAAATGGAAAGGGTTCAACCATCGCCTTTATGAGAGAGCTCTTTCTTTCTCATGGTAAGAAGGTGGGGACCTTTACTTCGCCCCACATTGTTAGCATCCATGATCGGATTTGTATCAATGGTCAACCCATATCGGACGCAGACTTTATCCGTTTAGCAAATCAAGTTAAGGAAATGGAGCAAAGACTTCTAGAAACACACGATCAGCTATCTTTTTTTGAGTTGTTAACCGTGATTGCTTTGCTTTATTTTAAAGAACAAGGGGTGGAACTAGTTCTATTAGAAGTTGGAATTGGTGGCTTGCTTGACACGACCAATGTGGTGACTGGAGAAATCGCAGTTATTACATCAATCGGCCTAGATCACCAGGAGACCTTGGGCAATAGTCTGGAAGAAATCGCTGAACAGAAAGCAGGAATTTTTAAGCCAGAAAAGACAGCCGTTGTTGCCAATCTAGCTCCTGAATCCCAGCTCGTTTGTCAAAAGATATCAGAAGATTTGGATGTTACTCTCTACCAAGCTGACCGAGATTTTTCTTTCAAATCAGGAGTTTTTTCTTCTTCTATTGCGAACTTGTCCCGACTAAAACTAGGTTTGGAAGGAACTTATCAAGAGGAGAATGCTGCTTTGGCTTTGCAGGCATTTCTGTTGTTTATGACAGAGAGAGGTGAAAAAGTCAATGAGGAAGCTATCCGGCGTGCTCTGAAAACAACCAGCTGGGCTGGGCGTCTAGAAGCTGTGACGGAGCACATTTATTTAGATGGTGCCCATAATCTACCGGCTTTAGAACGATTGGTTGAATTTATCCAGGAAAAAATTCAGCAAGGTTATCAACCTCAAATCCTTTTTGGTGCTTTAAAGCGTAAAGATTACAGTGGCATGCTTGGTTATCTGACAGATCATTTACCTGATACAGCTCTCTATGTGACGAGTTTTGACTATCAGGGATCTTTGGAGGAGCAGGATTTGAGTGGCTATCATAGAGTTGCTTCCTATCGAGACTTTATAGATGATTTTGAAAAGTCTGCAGGGGAGAAAGACTTACTGTTTGTTACAGGTTCCCTCTATTTTATATCTGAAGTTCGTGCCTACCTTATAAAAACATAGTTGCTTGATTGACCTTGTTTCCTTTATTTGATATAGTATAAGTGGAATAGTTCTGCAGTTTTTCTGCCTTTAGCTCCTGAAAGAAAGGAGACATTATGTCACTAAAAAAATTTACACTTTCTCTTGCTACTGTAGCAAGTCTTAGTCTTTTAGTTGCTTGTTCGTCAACAACTAAGTCGACACCGTCATCCCAAGCAAGCTCTAGCTCTGAAGTGAGCACTAGTCAAGTATCAGAAACCAGTGCTTCTAGTTCTACTACTAGTGCAAAGGCTGACACAACTACTAATATAGATGGGACCTACAAGGGACAAGACGAGGGTGATAGCATTACTCTTGTAGTCACTGGAAATACCGGAACGTGGACAGAAGTTGAAGCGAACGGAGATCAAGAGGTGAAGAAGGTAACCTTCGAACCAGAAAATCAGAGAGTCTTTATTGGAGACGATATCAAGATTTATGTGGCTGAAGAGAACCAGATTATTATCGATGACATGGACCGTGAGGCTTCAGATCGTATCGTTTTAAAGAAATAGACATCATTTGTTGGGATTTGGATCTGTAAAAGACGGATTCAAATCCTTTTTTCATTGACTTTGAGCTCAAAAAAATTCCATACTCTTAAGGTAGCTAATGTCTACCACAAAAGTATAGAATGAGTGAAATTAAAGAAATCGTTCTTGTAAAAACTGAGCGACGCCATCTTCTTCGTTGGTTAGTGGTAATTGCTCGTCTGCGAAAGGTAACAGAGCAGGATTTGCGTTTTTCATGGCATAGCCTTTACTTGCAAAAGAAAGCATTTCTTGGTCATTGTGTTCGTCACCAAAGGCAATCAAATTCTGTTTGTCTATATTCATGACCGTGAGAAGATATTCAAGGGCAAAGGCCTTGTGAACTCCTTTTGTAGTACATTCGAGAATGTTCAAAGGGCCACCCCAAGTGTTAATATTGAGTTGGTGCTTGTAGAAGCTGTTCATCTCTTCAGCTAGTGCATATTTATCGTCTGCCCTCGTTTGTAATAAAATGCAGTTAGGACCCTTGGTCACTAAATCAGACTGGAATTGATTTTCAGGGCGAAAGTTTTCAACACCAAATAATTTAGGGTTGGCAATTTTTTTGTCCGGGGCTGTAATGTAAAACTTTTTACGGTATTCACCTGCGATAAAGTCTGCCTCAATATCCTCTTTTCGTTTCACGATATCCAAGAGGTATTTTTTGTCCACAGTCAGACACTTTTCATGTTTCCAAGTCTTACCTGGCAGATGAGTGAGTGAACCGTTGAAGTTGATCATAGGGGTTTCAAGTTCAAGTTGGTCATAAAAATCTTTGGCCATACGGTAAGGGCGACCAGTTGCGATAACAACTTGGTGGCCTTTTTTAGAAATTTTCTTAATCGTTTCAATAGTAAAATCAGAAAGTTTGCTTTCAGAGTTGAGCAAGGTTCCGTCCAAATCGACGGCAATCATTTTTTTAGTCATAAAATCCTCCCGAATCTAGTTTCAGATAAGATGTTTTCTATTATATCAGAAAGTGACTAGAAAAGCTGATAATAAGCGAAAATAGAGACAATAATATCTCATAAGAATTTTTAAAATTAGAAAAAACATCTTGAAAAGATGAATGATTGGTGATATAATGGTAGTATTGTTCGTAAAATGACAAAGGAGATTAAAAATGGACAAACTATTTAAACTAAAAGAGCACGGGACAGACGTCCGTACAGAGGTTCTTGCTGGTTTAACAACTTTCTTTGCAATGAGTTATATTCTCTTTGTAAACCCTCAAATGCTTTCACAAACAGGAATGCCTGTTCAAGGTGTATTCTTGGCAACAATCATCGGTTCTGTTGTGGGAACTTTGATGATGGCTTTCTATGCTAACTTGCCATATGCACAAGCCCCAGGTATGGGACTAAACGCCTTCTTTACATTTACCGTCGTATTTGGGATGGGCTATACTTGGAAAGAAGCTCTTGGGATGGTCTTCATCTGTGGAGTTATTTCACTGATTATTACATTGACCAATGTTCGTAAAATGATCATCGAATCTATTCCTACAACTCTTCGTTCAGCGATTTCAGCTGGTATTGGGGTTTTCCTTGCTTATGTTGGGATTAAGAATGCTGGTCTCTTGAAATTCTCGATTGACCCAGGTACCTATACAGTAGCAGGTGAAGGAGCAGATAAGGCTCAAGCAGCACTTACTGCAAACTCAGCAGCTGTTCCAGGATTGGTAGACTTCAACACTCCAGCTGTCTTGGTAGCTCTTGCAGGTCTTGCCATTACTATCTTCTTCGTTGTTAAGGGGATCAAAGGTGGTATCATCCTTTCTATTTTGACAACGACAGTTCTTGCCATTGCTGTTGGTCTTGTTAATTTGTCTAGCATTGACTTTGCAAGCAATAATCTTTCATCAGCAGTTAACGACCTAGGAACCTTGTTTGGTGCTGCTCTTGGTTCAGAAGGATTGGGATCTCTGATTTCAAACACTTCTCGTTTGCCAGAAACCTTAATGGCCATTCTTGCTTTCTCATTGACAGATATTTTTGATACTATCGGTACTCTTATCGGTACTGGTGAAAAAGTTGGTATCATTGCAACAAGTGGTGAAAACCATGAGTCAGCTAAATTGGATAAGGCTCTTTACTCTGACTTGGTGGCAACTTCAGTAGGTGCTATTGCAGGTACTTCAAACGTTACAACTTATGTTGAGTCTGCAGCGGGTATCGGTGCTGGTGGACGTACTGGTTTGACAGCTTTGGTTGTTGCCATCTGTTTTGCCCTATCAAGCTTCTTTAGCCCACTTCTAGCAATTGTTCCAACAGCTGCAACTGCACCAATTTTGATCATCGTCGGAATTATGATGCTTTCTAACTTGAAAAATATCCCTTGGGATGATATGGCTGAAGCTGTTCCAGCTTTCTTCACATCTATCTTTATGGGATTCAGCTACTCAATCACACAAGGGATTGCCGTTGGTTTCTTAACTTATACTTTGACGAAGGTTGTCAAAGGTCAAGTGAAAGATGTGCATGTCATGATTTGGATTTTGGATGCCTTGTTTATCTTGAACTACATCAGTATGGCTCTTAACTAATGACAAAAACTAAAAAAAGAGGGGAGTCTCCTCTTTTTTTGTTGATGGAAATATCACAAAATAAAACTTTTTGGTATAATAATTACATGTACACAAAAAATGAAGATGAGTTGGTTGCACTTGGGGAAAAGCTAGGGCACTTTTTAGAAAAAAATGATGTGTTGATTTTGACTGGTGAATTAGGTGCTGGGAAAACAACGCTAACAAAGGGTCTGGCTAAGGGATTAGGTATTTATCAAATGATTAAGAGTCCTACTTATACCATTGTTAGAGAATATGAAGGACGTCTACCCTTGTATCACTTAGATGTTTATCGCATCGAAGGGGATGCAGATTCTATCGACTTGGATGAATTCCTTTTTGGTTCAGGTGTAACGGTTATTGAGTGGGGACATCTATTGGGGGAAAATCTTCCATCAGATTATCTGGAGTTAGAAATCCTTAAAAAAGATGAGGGCCGAGAAATCGTCTTTCATGCTCATGGCCAAAGAGCGACAGAACTTTTGAAAGGATTGACGGATGGAGTATGATCTTTTAATCCGTGAAGCGGAAGCCCAGGATGCTTCAGCGGTCATTGCTCTCTTAGATCAAATTGGTCAAGAGTCCAGTTTCACCAGTCTGGATGAAAATGGGATTGCAATGACTGAGTCTGAGATGCAACATTTTTTGGACAAGCAGGCCCAGTCGTATAATCAAATTACCCTACTCGCTTTTTTGAATGATGAGTTAGTAGGAATCATCAATATAACAGCTGATCAACGTCCGCGAGTCCGTCATATTGGGGATGTCTTTTTAGGAATAAAAAAAGCTTACTGGGGAAATGGTCTCGGTAGTGTCCTGATGGAAGAAGCTATTGAATGGGCCAAATCAAGTGATAGTGTACGACGTCTACAATTGACAGTTCAAAAAAGAAATCTTGCTGCGGTGCATCTATATGAAAAAATGGGTTTTATTATAGAAGGATTACAGGAACGTGGCGCTTGTATAGAAGGAGGAGAGTTTCTAGATGTTTACCTGATGGGTCAACTGATAGATGAATAAAAGTATGGCAAAAAAGATAATCGGAATGTTTTTAGGCTTTGTTCTTGTGACAGTACTTGGTGTGGGAGCTTATGCCTATACGATCTACCAACAGAGTACACAGACTTTGGCTAAAACCTATAAAAAAATCGGTGAAGAAACCAAGGTCATTGAAGCGACCGAACCTCTGACGATTTTGCTTATGGGCGTGGACACAGGGAATGTTGAACGTACAGATCCATGGGCGGGTAATAGTGATTCGATGATTTTGGTCACAGTGAATCCTAAAACTAAGAAGACAGTCATGATGAGTTTGGAGCGTGATATTCTCACACAAATCCAGCAACCAGATGGTAGTGTAATAGAGGCTAAACTCAATGCCGCCTATGCCAATGGTGGAGCAGAGTTGTCTATTTCAACGATTCAAAAAATGATGAATATCCATATCGACCGCTATGTGATGGTCAATATGCATGGACTTCAAAGAATGGTTGATGCTGTGGGTGGTATTACAGTGAACAACACTCTAGGTTTCCCAATCTCTATCCAAGATCAGGAACCATTTAATACGATTTCTATCGGTGTTGGCGAACAGAAGCTAAATGGTGAAGAAGCCCTTGTTTATTCACGTATGCGTTATCAGGATCCAGAAGGAGACTATGGTCGTCAAAAACGTCAGCGTGAAGTGATTCAAAAAGTTGTCGAGAAGATTCTTAGTTTGAATAGTGTGAGTCACTATCAAGAGATTCTGAAGGCTCTTAGCGATAATATGCAGACAAATATCGAAATTACAACGACAACGATTCCTCAGTTGATGGGTTATCAAGATTCATTTAAAAATATTGAGTCTCAACAATTGCGTGGAGAGGACGCAATGCTTCAAGGGACATCTTACCAAATCGTGACATCTGAGCATATGTTAGAGATGCAAAATCTTTTACGCCGTTCGCTCGGGCAACCAGAGGTTACGAATTTGGAGACTAATGTAGTCTTGTATGAGAATCTTTATGGTCAGGGTCAGTTGCCTCAATCTACTAGTGTTGCAGTAGAAGAATTAGAATAATAGGAAACTATTCATCAAATCGTAGGAATTATCCTGCGATTTTTTCAAAGAAATCCGAATAGGTAAGTAGGAGGAAAACATGAAAGCAGAAATTATAGCTGTTGGAACAGAGATTTTGACAGGTCAGATTGTCAATACTAATGCGCAATTCTTGTCTGAAAAGTTGGCTGAAATCGGTGTAGATGTCTATTTTCAGACGGCCGTAGGAGATAACGAGGATCGTCTCTTATCCTTGTTAGAAATTGCTCAGAATCGCAGTAGTCTAGTTATTTTAACAGGTGGCTTGGGGCCAACGGAAGATGATTTGACCAAGCAAACTTTGGCCCAATTTTTGGGACGTGACTTGACTTTTGATCCTCAGGCTCAGGCTAAGCTAGATGACTTTTTTGCTCACCGACCAGACTATGCTAGAACTCCAAATAATGAACGCCAGGCTCAAATTGTTCAAGGTTCAACTCCATTACCAAACGAAACAGGGCTAGCAGTAGGTGGCATGATCGAGGTGGCTGGGGTAACCTACGTCGTTCTACCAGGACCTCCAAGTGAATTGAAACCTATGGTCTTAAATGAGCTGCTTCCAAGATTGACAACGGGATCTAAGCTCTATTCACGTGTGCTTCGTTTCTTTGGCGTTGGTGAGAGCCAGCTAGTGACCATTCTATCAGATTTGATTGACCAGCAGACGGATCCAACCTTGGCACCTTATGCTAAAACTGGGGAAGTGACCCTTCGCTTATCAACCAAGGCTAAGAGTCAAGAAGAAGCGGATCGTGTTCTAGATGCTTTAGAACAAAAAATCCTTGAAAGAGAAACCTTTGAAGGTGTTTCACTTCGAGAAATTTGCTATGGCTATGGGGAAGAAACTAGCTTGGCTAGCCTGGTAGTAGAAGAGTTGAAAAAGCAAAAGAAAACTATCACTGCAGCAGAAAGCTTGACTGCAGGTCTTTTTCAAGCTACTTTGGCTGATTTCTCAGGTGTATCTGCTATCTTTAAAGGTGGTTTTGTGACCTATAGCCTTGAAGAAAAAGCTAAGATGCTTGATATTCCAAATGCTGAATTGGAAAAACACGGAGTAGTCTCAGCCTTTACTGCTGAAAAAATGGCTGAACAGGCGCGAATCAAGACCCAGTCAGATTTTGGAATTAGTTTGACAGGAGTGGCTGGACCAGATAGCCTAGAAGGACATCCAGCAGGTACAGTCTTTATCGCTTTGGCGCAAGCTTCGGGGACAGAAGTTATCCAGGCCAATATAGCAGGCAGAAGTCGAGCAGATGTGCGAGAAATTGCAGTCCTACATGCTTTTAACCTAGTTCGCAAAGCTTTATTAAGTGCTGGAGATTTGTTATAATAGAAGAAGGTCTTAGGACTATTAGAATATAGGAGAACAAAATGGCGAAAAAACCAACAAAAAAATTAGACGAAATTGGCAAAAAATTTGGTGCTGATCGTGAAAAAGCCCTAAACGATGCCCTTAAATTGATTGAAAAAGATTTCGGTAAGGGATCAATCATGCGCTTGGGTGAACGTGCAGAGCAAAAGGTCCAAGTGATGAGTTCAGGATCTTTGGCTCTTGATATCGCACTCGGATCAGGTGGTTATCCAAAGGGACGTATCATCGAAATCTACGGGCCAGAATCATCAGGTAAGACAACGGTTGCCCTTCATGCGGTAGCGCAAGCGCAAAAAGAAGGCGGAATTGCTGCCTTTATCGATGCGGAGCACGCTCTTGATCCAGCCTATGCAGCAGCGCTTGGTGTTAATATCGATGAATTGCTCTTGTCACAACCAGATTCAGGTGAGCAAGGTCTTGAAATTGCTGGGAAATTGATTGACTCAGGTGCAGTTGATCTTGTTGTTATCGACTCAGTTGCTGCCCTTGTACCTCGTGCAGAAATCGATGGAGATATCGGAGATAGCCACGTTGGTCTTCAAGCTCGTATGATGAGCCAGGCTATGCGTAAACTCGGAGCTTCTATTAATAAGACTAAGACAATCGCTATCTTCATTAACCAATTGCGTGAAAAAGTAGGAGTTATGTTTGGTAATCCAGAGACAACTCCTGGTGGACGTGCCCTTAAATTCTACGCTTCTGTCCGTTTGGATGTTCGTGGAAGCACACAAATCAAGGGAACTGGTGATCAAAAAGATACGAGCGTAGGTAAGGAAACCAAGATTAAGGTTGTTAAAAATAAGGTGGCTCCACCATTTAAAGAAGCCTTTGTTGAAATCATGTATGGTGAAGGAATTTCAAGAACTGGTGAGCTTTTGAAGATTGCAAGTGATCTTGACATCATCAAGAAAGCAGGAGCATGGTATTCTTACAAAGACGAAAAGATCGGTCAAGGTTCTGAAAATGCTAAGAAATACTTGGCAGATCACCCAGAAGTCTTTGATGAGATTGACCACCAAGTTCGTGTCAAGTTTGGCTTGATTGAAGATGATGCAGTAGCTGATGAAAAAGTTGCACCTGCGGAATCAGAAGTAGCTAATCAAGAAGTGACTCTTGACCTTGGCGATGATCTTGAAATCGAAATTGAAGATTAAAAAGTAAAAGTGGCGGAGGAATCCCCACTTTTTCTGTTCTTTGGACTAAGGAACCGAAACAATGAGAGCTTAAGAATTGCTAATACTCTTCGAAAATCAAATTCAAACCACGTCAGCTTCGCCTTGCCGTACTCAAGTACAACCTGCGGCTAGCTTCCTAGTTTGCTCTTTGATTTTCATTGAGTATAAAACTAGCATCTACAGATAAAAAGTAGAAAGACTATTGAAAAAGATTTGATTTGATGATAAAATAAAAAGAAAAATTAGTATTAGGAGATTATTATGGAAAAACGTTTAGTTCGTAATGTTCAAGATAAAAAGATTGCAGGTGTTTGTGCAGGTCTTGCTGACTACTTAGATATGGACCAAACATTGGTTCGTGCTATTTGGATTCTCTTCACATTGCTAGGTGGATCAGGAATTCTTGCTTACCTCATTCTTTGGCTCATCATGCCAGAAGCTGGAACAGAAGCGTAAACTTCGTGCATCTTTATAAGATAAATCATGATAAGGCTGAGACAAAATTGTTTCAGCCTTATTTATGATGAGCTAGGGATAGTTTTTTTCAAATTTTCATCTTCTTTGGGAAAAATAAAAAATCACCTGCGACAGGTGATTGTAAATCGGTTATAGAGAAAATTACAAATCTTTAATGGAGATTCAAGGTTGCAATCTAGATTAGTGTTCACTAAAGCGACGGTACTCGATGTGGAAGTCAAAGTAATTCTCTTCTTGCAATTTTTGAAAGATATTCCGATAGGCTTCTTCATCAAAATGGTCACCACGATAGAGAATTTCAAAGCTCATACCCTCGTATTCTAAAAAGGCATTGGCAGTTTTAAAACCATTTTGTAAGTAGAAATCCATGCGGGCTTTTCGTTGTTCGAGGTTATCACAATCTTCGTCCAACCGCTCCACTTCAAGAATCATGGTACGTTGGTAAAAATCAATGAGTTTTTCAATGATTTCTCTCCCGTAGCCATGACTACGGAGATGGGGCATAATGGCAAAGAAACTAATGTAGAAAGCTTTTTGGTTGGAAATGGCAAAAGCGAAGCCGACAAATTCTTCCTCGTTATAGAAAGCGAAAAAGTGAGCATCATCTCTATCCTGGTAACTTAAAAATTCTTCCAAAGGGACCCGTTCTTCTTCAGGAAAGGCTTCCTTGTTTAATTGGTCAACTTTTTCAAGGTCTGGGAATACATCTGTAATTAACTGGCTTGTTAAGCTCATACATAGCCTCCTTTTCTGTCACGATTATACCAGATTGTTTGTATCTAGGCAACGCTTTCTTATCCAAACTCCCTTGTTCCCCTACTAGAAAGCTGATATAATAGCCTTATGAATAAAAAATCAACTGTGGACCTGATTCATGGTCCCATCCTTCCCGCGCTAATTAGTTTTGCATTACCGATTCTACTGTCCAATATCTTTCAGCAACTTTACAATACGGCTGATATCTTGATTGTTGGGCGTTTTTTAGGGCAAGAATCCTTGGCGGCAGTCGGAGCAACAACAGCCATTTTTGATTTGATTATCGGTTTTGCTCTCGGAGTCGGCAATGGAATGGGTGTTGTTATTGCACGTCTCTACGGCGCTCGTAATTTTGAAAAGATTAAGGAAGCTGTCGCAGCAACTTGGATTTTAGGGATTATCTTGAGTGTGCTTGTCATGTTGATGGGCTTTTTTGGTCTTTATCCGCTCTTACAGTACCTAGAAACACCTGCAGAAATTCTCCCTCAGTCCTATGAATATATCTCCATGATTGTTAGCTGTGTGGGGGTTAGTTTTGCTTACAATCTCTTTGCAGGATTACTGCGCTCAATTGGTGATAGCCTTGCTGCGCTTGGTTTTCTTATTTTCTCAGCCATCGTTAATGTCATTCTGGATTTGTATTTTATTACACAATTGCAGTTGGGAGTTCAGTCTGCAGGTCTCGCAACCATCATCTCGCAAGGTTTGTCCGCAATTCTCTGCTATTTCTATATTCGCAAGAGTGTTCCAGAGCTCCTTCCTAGGTTGAAGGATTTTAAATGGAATAAGGCCCTCTATGTCGATCTCTTAGAGCAGGGGCTAGCCATGGGCTTGATGGGTTCAATCGTCTCTGTCGGAAGTGTTATTTTGCAATCCTCTGTCAATAGTTTTGGAGCAGTCATTATCAGTGCTCAGACAGCAGCACGCCGAATCATGGCCTTTGCCTTATTGCCAATGACGGCTATCTCAGCATCGATGACGACTTTTATCTCTCAAAACTTTGGGGCAAAACGTCCAGATCGCATTGTCCACGGTCTTCGACTAGGGAGTTATATCAGTATGGCTTGGGCAAGCTTTGCTTGTGTATTCCTATTTTTTGCAAGTCCTAGCCTAGTTTCTTTCCTGGCAAGTTCGACAGACGGTTACTTGATTGAAAATGGGGCTTTGTACCTACGCATCAGTTCTGTATTCTATCCGTTTTTGAGTCTTTTATTGATCTATAGAAATAGCTTGCAGGGTCTCGGTCAAAAATTCTTGCCACTTGTATCAAGCTTTATCGAGTTTTTTGGTAAAATTTTTTTCGTGGCTTGGATTATTCCTTGGACAGGTTATACAGGTGTGATTCTATGTGAGCCCCTTCTCTGGCTAGTTATGACTGCCCAACTTTACTTCTCACTTTCCAAACATCCATGGATCAAAGAAGGCAAAAAACTCTTGGCTACTGGCGGGAAATCCTAGCTTAATTTACAAAAGAAAAATCCATTTCCTCTAGTGAAAATCGGATAGACTTGTGTTATAATAAGAAAGATTAAAATGTGAAAAAAGGAGATTCCTAATGGGACGTAAATGGGCCAATATCGTAGCTAAGAAAACGGCTAAAGATGGAGCTAACTCTAAAGTATATGCAAAATTTGGTGTAGAAATCTATGTAGCAGCTAAAAAAGGTGAGCCAGATCCAGAACTAAACACTGCTTTGAAATTCGTTATCGATCGTGCCAAACAAGCGCAAGTGCCAAAACACGTTATTGATAAGGCTATTGATAAAGCAAAAGGAAACACAGACGAAACCTTTACAGAAGGACGTTACGAAGGTTTCGGACCAAATGGTTCAATGCTCATCGTTGATACCTTGACTTCAAACGTTAACCGTACAGCTGCCAACGTGCGTGCTGCCTTTGGTAAAAACGGTGGGAACATGGGAGCTTCAGGTTCTGTATCTTACCTCTTTGACAACAAAGGTGTTATCGTCTTTGCAGGTGAAGATGCTGATGCTATCTTTGAACTCTTGCTTGAAGCAGATGTCGATGTAGACGATGTAGAAGCAGAAGAAGGAACAATCACTGTTTACACAGCTCCAACTGATCTTCACAAGGCTATCGTTGCTTTGCGTGAATCTGGTATTGAAGAATTCCAAGTAACTGAATTGGAAATGATTCCTCAATCAGAAGTTGAGTTGTCAGGTGAAGATTTGGAAACATTTGAAAAACTCTACGGAGTCCTTGAAGACGACGAAGACGTACAAAAAATCTACACAAACGTAGACGGATTCTAAAAATAAAAATAACCCCTTTGAAAATTCAGTGTTTTCAAGGGGGTTGTTTATCTTGTGATAACAAAAGGGTAGGAAAGAAACAAAGATTTCTTTTGCTCAAAACGTTATTAGTAATCTATAATTGTCCATAATCCAATGGATTGTGGAAATATCCTGGTGTTGGGATTTAGAAATCGAGACTTGGTCTACCGATTGCTATTCCCGGCACCTTTTTAGTTATGTTAAACTTTCACTCCAGAATCAGATTGTTCTTTTCGGTCCAGTCCGACAGCAAATTTACGGATCAGAAGAAACTGGCCATTTTCTTGTTTTACGAAGGTGAGCACAACTGTCTTAGGATCTGAACTGATGGAGAGATAGGTGATTCTTTTTATTTCATAGTCTCCCATAACTGAATCTGTTTCTGAATCTGGGATTCCGTGTTTCCTGATAATATCTTTGTAGTTGCTGCCTCCCTTCCCGCTATCAGAAGTGTCCCCTTCTACCAAGGCATCAAACTGTTCCTGACTCCAAGTGAAGAATTCGGTATCCTCTTCGTCATCTTCCTCAGTTGTACTACTATCAGGAAGTTCATCATACTCCCCAGCATTAGTTGAAAAAGTGATGTTTCTATAGGGGTGACTAAAGGTTCTGGCAAGGTCAGTAAAGACATTAGTAGATAGAACTTGAGTTATTAAAACTAGGACAATGGAAATAAGACCTAAGGTTGTCCCGATGATAGCTAATGTTTTACGGTTTCTGAGATTGATGGCAATACCCAAAACTCCTAAAATCAAAGAGGCAATGGCAAGGAAAAATGATAGGATGTTTACAATAGGTATCCAAGAACCAAGAAGTGCCAGGGTTCCAAAGATGATGGCAAAGATTCCTAAGATTTTCTGTTCTTTTTGCTTCATTTGTGAATTACTCATTTCTAGTAAACTGGATTTGTGTTCGTGTGAGATAGTGTTTATTATAGATAAAATAAGAGCTGATGTCAATTTATACCGAGATAGTTCTCATAGAAACTTTTTTCTTGACATCTTTTCTGAAAATGATAAAATAGTTCTCATGAAAACCAATTGGTTCTCGTGAGAACTATTTATGTGTAAAAAGGAGCAATCATGGATAAGCCGATGTTAGCTTTTAAACGTTTTGGGCATCAGGTTCACCTTATGGTGCAACAGGAAGCTAAACGTTGTGGTATTGAATTTATGGGTGGACCGCAGGGCCAAGTCATACGATTTTTAGACTATCGTGAGGAGTCTGAACAGGCGGTGTTAATCAAGGATATTGAGCAGGAACTCAATATCACCAAGTCAGTCGCCAGCAATCTAGTGAAGCGTATGGTACAAAATGGTTTGGTGGAATTGGAAGTGAGTCCAAATGACAAGAGAGCCAAGTACGTTCGATTGACGGATAAATCACGATCTCAGATGCAAGAAGTTAAGGCTTTTTTTGATCGGATTGATCAGAGTCTACTAGATGGTGTTTCAAAGTCAGACTTGGCAATCTTTGAAAAGGTACTCGGTCAACTACAAGCAAATGTAGGAAAAATAGGAGGGGATAATGAAGAAACTCGCTAAACGTATTACAGGAAAAGAGTGGGGAATGATTGTCCTTACGATTCTTTTCACTTGTTTCTCGGTCTATCTCGAGTTAGAGGTGCCGACCTACATTTCGCAAATTACAGCATTACTTGGGACACCAGGGACGCAGTTGGGTGAACTCTGGTCACCAGCTGCGAAGATGATTGGATTGTCGTTATTGGCTTTCTTTTCATCTGTTATGGTTGGTTTCTTTGCTGCTCGTGTTGCAGCCTCCTACACGGCTCATTTACGCAGTGATATTTTTAATCGTGTATTGGATTATTCTCAGACAGAAATTAAACGTTTCTCTATTCCTAGTCTTTTGACTCGGACGACCAATGATATTACCCAGGTACAGATGCTCTTTACCATGGGCTTGCAAGTGGTCACTCGTGGGCCAATTATGGCTATCTGGGCCATTGGAAAAATCCTTGGGAAATCGGAATACTGGATCTGGGCAGTAGTGGTGGCCGTTATCGTCAATGTTCTGATGACAACTGTTCTCATGACGCTAGCCTTTCCAAAACAATCTGTCATCCAGAAATTGACAGATAAACTCAATAGTATCACTCGTGAAAGCTTGACAGGGATTCGAGTGGTTCGTGCTTACAATGCTGAGGATTACCAAGATAAGAAATTTGAAGAAGCTAATGATGAGGTCACACGACTCAATCTCTTTGTCAGTCGCTTAATGGCCATTATGAACCCAATTATGATGGGGATTTCGAGTGGATTAAGTTTAGCCATTTACTGGATTGGTGCCTATATCATCAACGACGCAAGTTTGGCAGAACGTTTGCCACTCTTTAGTGATATGGTGGTCTTCATGTCCTATGCTATGCAGGTCGTGATGGGCTTCCTTCTCATGGGAGCGCTCTTTATCGTTCTTCCTCGTACCTTGGTTTCTGCAGGACGTATCAATCAGGTGCTAGACTTGCATTCTTCTATTGAAAATCCTAGTCAACCACAGACGGCAGATTCATCTATTCAAGGTCAAGTGGAATTCCGTGATGTAACCTTCCGTTATTCTAAAAACTCAGAAGCGGTTGTGGAGCATGTCAGTTTCAAGGCAGAAGCAGGACAAACCATTGCCTTTATCGGCTCAACTGGTTCTGGTAAATCTACGCTTGTGAACCTCTTGCCTCGTTTTTATGATGTATCAGATGGGGAAATCCTAGTAGACGGCGTCAATGTGCAGGATTATGATTTGGAAGACTTGCGGAATAAAGTCGGCTATATCCCACAAAAAGCCGTCCTTTTCTCAGGAAATGTCAAAGGCAATCTAGACTTCGGTAAAAGTCAAGAAAGCCCACTAAGCGAGACTGCTATGTGGCAAGCTCTTGAGTTGGCTCAGTCTAAAAGCTTCATCGAGGATAAGGAAGCAGGTCTAAACTCAGAAGTGGCCCAAGGTGGGACCAACTTCTCAGGAGGACAAAGACAACGTTTGGCCATTGCGCGTGCCTTGGCTCGTAAGCCAGAGATTCTCATTTTTGATGATTCATTCTCAGCCTTGGACTACAAGACAGACCGTATCTTGCGCCAAGAACTAGCTGAAAAAACCCAATCTATGACCAAGTTGATCGTTGCCCAACGTATTTCAACCATTATGGACGCAGACTTGATCTTAGTCTTAGATCAGGGTAAAGTCGTGGGACAAGGCACCCACAAGGAACTTCTTGCAACCAACGAAATTTACCAAGAAATTGCCTATTCACAACTATCGAAGGAGGAATTGGAACATGGAAAATAAGAAGATGTCCTTTTGGAAACAATATAAACCTTTTCTAGCAGGTCTCCAACTTCCTCTACTAGTTGCAGTTGTGGCTGCTGTATGTTCAAGTATTATCACTGTTTATGGACCAACTAAGATTAAGGAAATCACCAACTTGATTTCAGACGGTTTGGCTACAGAAATCGATTTGGTAGCTGTGTCTAGCATCGCCAGCTTTTTAGCTGTTTTGTATGTGCTTGGTGCCATTCTCAACTATACTCAAGCCTATATCTTTTCAACGAGTATCCAACATTTTTCAAAACGCTTGCGGACGGCCATTGCTGAAAAAATTAATCGTCTGCCACTTGCTTATTTTGACCGTCATTCTCAAGGAGATACTCTCTCACGTGTAACCAATGACGTCGATACGGCAGCTCAGTCCCTCAACCAAAGTCTGGGAACGGTTCTCTCAGCTAGCTTCTTGCTGATTGCTGTTTTGATTACCATGTTTGGGATGAACTGGATTTTGGCATTGGTAACAGTTGTTTCAACCCTTGTAGGTTTTGCAGCTGTTTCAGTCATTATGGCTAAGTCACAAGGTTATTTTAAAGCCCAACAAAACAATCTAGCAGCTGTCAATGGTTATGTGGAAGAAATGTACTCAGGTCACAATGTGGTGACCAGCTATAACGCTGCGGACACCACTAAAGAAACATTCGCAGGATTGAATCAAGACCTACATGATAGTATTTGGAAATCTCAATTTATTTCTGGAATCATGATGCCAGCAATGATCTTTGTTGGGAACTTTAGCTATGTTTTGGTGATCATCGTCGGTGCAGTTCTAGCTCTTGAAGGACATATCAGTATCGGTATCATCGTAGCCTTCATGGTTTATGTTCGTACCTTCTCGCAACCCTTATCACAGATTGCCCAAGGAATCACCAGCTTACAACAAGCTAGTGCAGCCATGACTCGTGTCTTCGAATTTCTAGGTGAAGAGGAAATGGAAGATGAATCTCATAAGGAAAGACAATTGACCAACATGAAGGGTGAAGTGGTCTTTGACAGAGTTTCATTTGGCTACACACCGGAGCGAACGATCATTCATGACTTTTCTGCGACAGCTCATGCAGGTCAAAAGGTCGCGATTGTCGGACCAACTGGTGCTGGGAAAACTACCATAGTTAACCTCTTGATGAAATTCTATGAGATTGATAAGGGAAGTATTCGCATTGATGGTGTGGATACCAAGGCTATGAAGCGCTCAGAAGTACACGATGCCTTTTCAATGGTCTTGCAGGATACCTGGCTCTTTGAAGGAACCATTCGTGACAATCTCATTTACAATCAAACAGGTATCAGTGATGAACGTGTGATTGAAGCTGCCAAAGCAGTAGGGATTCACCACTTTATCACAACCTTACCTGATGGATACGATACAGTCTTAGATGATACAGTGACCTTGTCAGTCGGACAGAAACAACTCTTGACCATTGCTCGTGCTCTGCTCAAGGATGCTCCGCTCTTGATTCTGGATGAAGCAACATCCTCAGTCGATACTCGTACGGAGGAGTTGATTCAAAAGGCTATGGACCGTTTGATGGAGGGACGCACATCCTTTGTCATCGCCCACCGTTTATCAACAATCCGTAATGCTGACTTGATTCTGGTCATGAAAGAAGGAAACATCATCGAGCAAGGCAATCATGAGGAACTCATGGCTCAAGGTGGTTTCTATGCCGACCTCTACAATAGTCAATTTACAGAAGATGAAGTAGAAGAATAAAACCAAAGAAGGCTTGACGGCCTTCTTTTTCTTCTTTATACTGGTATAATAGAAAGAGGAATGTATGAGTCAGAAATTATACAATATGAAATTTTCAACTGTCTATCCAGCCTTGATTGCAAAGGTTGAGCGAAAGGGTGGAAGGGCAGAGTCCGTTCACCAAGTGACCAGTTGGCTGACAGGTTATGAGGTGAGTGAGATCCTCGCTTGTCTGGATAGGGATCTTACTTATGGAGATTTTTTTCGACAGGTACCGTCTTATGCACCTGAACGGATGGCGATTACAGGGAAGATTTGTGGTGTTCGTATTGAGGAAATTGAGGATCCTCTGATGCAGGAAATCCGCCGTCTGGACAAATTAGTGGACTGGCTTGCCAAAGGGAAAACAGCCCAGCAGGTCCTAGAAAAGTATGAGAAATAGATATGAAAAACTATCAAGAGTGGTACGACAAAAGGAAATCAAGCCTCCTTCAACATCCACAGCTATTACAATTGATGCGAGTTTTTAATCGCATGATGACAGTTCTGATTCCCCTAGCCTACATGGCCTTGTTGGGGACAAGCTTTATGAGCAAGGGATTGGGAAAAGAATTTGCCACCTATATCTTAGTGCCAGCTTCTGGCTTTGTCCTATTGACGCTAGTTCGTAAGTGGATCAATCAAGCACGACCTTATGAGACTTGGGGAATTGTCCCACTATTAGACAAGGACAGTTCTGGCAATTCAATGCCCAGTCGCCATGTCTTTTCAGCAACCATTATTTCCATGGCTTGTGTGCATGCAAATCTGCCTGCAGGGTTGATTTTATTGGTCTTATCAGCTCTTCTCGGTCTTGTGCGGGTTTTAGGAGGCGTTCATTATCCCAAGGATGTTCTGGTAGGCTATGCCTGTGGGCTCCTTTGGGGAATTCTTTTCTTTATTTTGTGAAATGCAAAGCAAGTGGGCTTGGCCTCGTAACCACTTACGGGTCAAAAGTGACCACTTGCTTTTTTGCCCTTGTAAAGTCTTCTGGGCTTTGGTATAGTAGATGCAGAAAGGAGATAGGATGAAGTTACGAATCGAGATTGATAGTGAATTAACTGAGACAGAGATTGTCATCAAGGCTGCAGCCCTGACAGATGAAATAGCTGATTTGCAACGACTCTTGCAAGAAACCAAGGCTCCTAGGTTGATCTTTTATAAGGGGACGGGTGAGTACTACTTAGACTTGTCAGAAATTCTCTTTTTTGAGACAGAAGGTAGCAAGATTTACGCTCATACCCAGAAAGAAGCCTACGAGGTTCGACTCAAGCTTTATGAGTTGGAGTCCATTCTGCCCCGCTATTTCAGTCGGGTATCCAAGTCGACCATTGCCAATATCCGGCAGGTTTACTCGGTGGACAAGTCCTTCTCAGGGACAGGCACTATTTCCTTTTATCAGACCCACAAGGAGGTGCACGTGTCACGGCACTACCAATCCCTCCTAAAAGAAAATCTAAGAAACATGAGGTAAGAAGATGAAAAAGAAAGCATTTGGTATTGTGTTGCTAGTATTGGCAGCCTTAGTATTATTACAGGGGAATTTTGGAATCCCTTCACTTGAAGGGGAAATTTGGCCCTTGATCGGTATTGGATTTTTTGCCTATCAATCAGTTGAGGCAATCCTTCGTCGTCATTTTACTTCAGCCTCTGTTACAGCCCTAGTAGCCCTCATGATTGCTAATCATTTTTATGACTTTTTACCAATTCCCAATCAATCACTGTTCTGGGCGAGTGTTCTCATCGTGCTTGGAGTAAGTATGCTGACTCACTCAAATAAGACTTGGAGTGGAAAGACATTGTGGAACAATAGAGAGAAAAAAGTTTCTACTGATAAGGAAATCATTTTTGGTAGTGGGACTTTTTATAATCAAGACCAAGACTTGGTAGAAGACCAAGTGGAAGCTGTTTTTGGAGATGCTAAGATTTACTATGATAATGCAAATATTCTGGGTGATGTAGCAATCTTAAGTGTGGACGTAGTTTTTGGAAGTGCAACCATTTATATCCCTCAACATTGGAAAGTGGATCTTAGGGTAGAATCAGTGTTTAGCAATCCGCAGGTCGAAGTGGCGACAGCCCCAACCAGCAAAACTTTGATTATCCGTGGAGACGTTGTTTTTGGGAAATTAGAAGTTGTTTACGTTAAATAAAAAAATCTTCCAATCCCCTTGCCAAAAAAGAGAAAGTGTGATAACATAGTACAGTATGTGGTGCTAGCACATCCGCTATATTAGATCTAATAGGAGGAAAACACAATGGCTAAAGTATGTTACTTTACAGGTCGTAAGACTGTATCAGGAAACAACCGTTCACACGCGATGAACCAAACAAAACGTGCCGTAAAACCAAACCTTCAAAAAGTTACTGTACTTATCGATGGTAAACCTAAAAAAGTTTGGGCTTCAGCTCGTGCTTTGAAATCAGGTAAAGTAGAACGCGTTTAATAAAGAGTAAAAGGCCATCAGGTCTTTTTCTTTTGCTCTAAGCTCAAAAAGTCTCGTCAAAGGAGCAAATATCCGCCGATACAGTATTCTGCTTTTACACTTGGCTTGAAATATGATAAAATAGAGTATCAACTAGTTGAGGTAGAAAAAATGACTGTAAAAATTAATACAAAAGATGGTCAAATCGAACTAACAGATGAAGTGATTGCTACCGTTGTAGGCGGTGCAGCAACTGAGATTTTTGGTGTGGTCGGTATGGCAAGTAAGAAAGCCCTCAAAGATAATTTCCAAGCCCTCCTTAGGAAGGAAAATTATTCTAAAGGTGTCGTTGTAAAAGCGGCCGAAGATGGTAGCATTGCAGTTGATGTATATACCGTGTTGAGTTACGGAACAAAAATCAGTGAAGTCTCAAAAAATATCCAAGAGCGTGTTCGATTTAGTTTGGAAAACCAACTTGGCATCACTGCTCAAACTGTGAATGTCTACATTCAAAATATCAAAGTTGTAGGAGAATAATCGTGTCAAATATTACTACAAGCTTATTTCAAGAAATGGTACAGGCTGCATCTACTCGTTTGAACAAGCAAGCCGAATATGTCAACTCATTGAACGTCTTCCCAGTTCCAGATGGAGATACAGGAACAAACATGGGAATGACTATCGAAAACGGTGCTAAAGAAGTAGCAGACAAACCAGCTTCAACAGTTGGTGAGGCTGCAAGTATCTTAGCTAAAGGTCTTTTGATGGGTGCGCGTGGGAACTCAGGAGTTATCACTTCTCAGCTTTTCCGAGGATTTTCGCAAGCTATCAAGGAAAAAGATGAATTAACAGGGAAAGATCTAGCTCGTGCCTTCCAATCAGGAGTTGAAGTAGCCTACAAGGCTGTTATGAAGCCAGTTGAAGGAACAATCTTGACTGTATCACGTGGTGCTGCCATCGGTGCTAAGAAAAAAGCAGAGCAGACAGACGATGCTATCGAGGTTATGCGTGCAGCCTTGGATGGAGCTAAAGCGGCTCTTGCTAAAACTCCTGAAATGCTTCCAGTATTGAAGGAAGTTGGAGTTGTAGACTCAGGTGGTCAAGGTTTGGTCTTCATCTATGAAGGCTTCCTTTCAGCTCTTACTGGTGAATATAGCGCTTCTGAAGACTTTGTAGCGACTCCAGCCAACATGAGTGAAATGATCAATGCTGAACACCATAAGTCTGTAGCCGGACATGTGGCAACAGAAGACATCACCTTTGGTTACTGTACAGAAATCATGGTTGCCCTTAAACAAGGCCCAACTTATGCTAAAGAGTTTGACTACGAAGAATTCCGTAACTACTTGAACGAACTTGGGGATTCACTTCTTGTTGTCAATGACGATGAAATCGTTAAAGTTCACGTCCATACAGAAGATCCAGGTCTTGTTATGCAAGAAGGTCTGAAATATGGTAGCTTGGTTAAGGTTAAAGTCGATAACATGCGTAACCAACACGAAGCACAAGTAGAAAAAGAAGCAGCTCAAGTCAGCAAACCAGCTGAAGAAAAAGAATATGCCCTTATCGCAGTAGTAGCTGGACAAGGCTTGGCAGACATCTTCCGTGCTCAAGGTGTGGACTATGTCATCGAAGGTGGACAAACCATGAACCCTTCAACAGAAGACTTTATCAAGGCCGTTGAGCAAGTCAATGCTCGCAACATTATCTTCTTGCCGAACAACAAAAACATCTTCATGGCAGCTCAATCTGCAGCTGAAGTGTTGGAACAACCAGCAGTAGTGGTAGAAGCTCGTACCCTTCCTCAAGGATTGACCAGTCTTCTTGCCTTCGATCCAAGCAAGTCTATCGAAGAAAATAAAGAACGCATGACTGCAGCTCTTGGTGATGTAGTCAGCGGTAGTGTAACAACAGCTGTCCGTGATACGACTATCGATGGTTTGGAAATTCATGAAAATGATAATCTTGGTATGGTTAATGGTAAGATCCTCGTATCAAACCCTGATATGCACCAAACTCTGACTGAAACTTTGAAACATATGTTGGATGAAGACAGTGAAATCGTAACCTTCTATGTCGGAGAAGACGGAAGCGAAGAATTGGCTAACCAAATCGCCCAAGAAATCACAGAAGAATTTGAAGATGTAGAAGTTGAAATCCACCAAGGTCAACAACCAGTGTACCCATATCTTTTCAGTGTGGAATAAGAATTAAATAGAAAACGAAAGAGGTCGGGATTTCCCGACCTTTTTTGATTTGGAAAGAATTCTATTTTCATAGCTGAGTAGACTTTTTGTGACATTTGTCATATCTCCTCATGACAGAAGCTTCTAGTGACACATGCTTCAAAGAATTATAATAGATGTATCAAATGGAGGAAGAAAAAATGAAACATAAAGTAATTTTCGCAATGAGTTTAGTAGCAGCAGGAGTCATGACTTATCTCATGTTTTCAGGATTGGACGAAGGCTTCTATCATTTTCCTTGGGAGTTATTTGCAGGCTTTGGCATGATGTCTTGGTTGATCCGGGAAGGTTTGAAATTGGTCTCAGATGTGAAAAAGGAGTTTGAAAAATGAAAAAAGCGATTCTCTATCTCTTTATTGCACTATCACTAGTGGTATGGTTGGTCGAAATGTTTACAGGTTGGTTTGATCAAGCCTTCCTTCACCAATTCATCCGTGGTGCCTGGGGATTAGGATTTATGATTTTTATCGCCTTTCCGATGGGAAAGGAGTGGCTGAAAGGAGAATATCATGAACATGATTAAGGTACAAGGCTTACATAAAAATATCAAGGGCAAGGCTATTTTGAAGGATATTTCCTTTGAGGTAGCTGAAGGTGAATGCGTCGCCTTGATTGGACCCAATGGTGCTGGAAAGACCACACTCTTGGACTGTTTACTTGGAGATAAACTGGTCACAAGCGGTCAAGTATCCATCCAAGGCTTGCCAGTGACGAGTTCTCAGTTAGACTACACAAGATCCTACCTCCCTCAAGAAAATGTCATCGTTCAGAAATTAAAGGTCAAAGAGTTGATTGCTTTCTTTCAAAGCATTTACCCAAATCCCTTGAGCAATCAGGAAATCGATCAACTATTGCAGTTTGACCAGCAACAAAAAGAGCAATTGGCAGAAAAATTGTCAGGTGGGCAAAAGCGTCTCTTCTCTTTTGTCTTGACCTTGATTGGCCGACCAAAGCTAGTCTTTTTAGATGAACCAACTGCTGCCATGGATACTTCAACCCGTCAACGTTTTTGGGAAATTGTTCAGGACCTAAAAACTCAGGGAGTCACCATTCTCTATTCGTCCCATTATATCGAAGAGGTAGAGCATACAGCGGACCGAATTTTGGTTTTGAATAAGGGAGAGTTGATTCGTGATACGACACCTCTAGCCATGCGCAGTGAGGAGATTGAAAAGCACTTCATCCTACCTCTGGCTTACAAGGAAGTCATTGAGCAGTCTAACCTGGTTGAAAACTGGTCACAAAAACAAGATGCCCTGCAAGTAGTCACACGCGAAGCGGATGCTTTCTGGGAACTGTTAGTGCAAGCAGGATGTAGGATTCAAGAAATTGAAGTCAATAACCGTAGCTTGCTGGATACAATCTTTGAAGAAACACAAAAGGGAGATGACTAAGATGAAACGATGGATCGCACTAAACAAGATAGAATTTCTATTGACCAAACGTCAATTAGTCTATTATCTATTATCCGTAGGGATGCCGACGGCCTTCTATTTATTCTTTTCAGGCATGTACCAGGACACACCAGATGGGCCAGCAAATTTTATGCGCGACTACCTCATCTCTATGACAGCTTTTTCTATGATGTCGACAGCTATGTTTTCATTCCCAGCTGTCTTACATACCGATAAAATCAACAACTGGCAGAAAACATTACGCCATACTCCAGTAAATATGGTAGAATATTATCTATCAAAGATAACAAGTATGATGGTTGATTATCTGGTTTCAATCCTGGTTGTTTTCTCAGTTGGGCACTTGGTCAGGGGTGTGGATATGCCTCTAGGAAGCTGGGTTGGGGCTGCGCTCTTGCTGATTGCGGGAAGTATAGCTTTTGTAGCTCTTGGCTTGACCTTGACTCTCTTACCTTCTAGTCAGTTGATGTCTGTCGTGGGCAATCTTCTCTATCTAGGCTTGGCTGTTTTAGGCGGACTCTGGATGCCCATCACTTTATTTCCAGACTGGATGCAAGCAATCGGGAAGTGTCTACCAACCTATCAGTTGATGGAGTTGCTCAAAACCTTCTTAAACGAGGGTGGCATCAATTTATCAGCCACAGTTTATCTACTTGTTTTTTCAGCAGTTTTATTTGGTTTGACTATTTACCTTCAAGGTCATAAGGAGAATGCTTAATGCTTGAAAGACTGAAAAACATACACTATATGTTTTGGGCCAGTTTAATTTTTATGATTTTCCCCATCCTACCTGTAGTGACTGGGTGGCTTTCTGCCTGGCATTTACTAGTTGATATTCTATTTGTGGTGGCTTATTTAGGCGTTTTAACAACTAAGAGCCAGCGCCGATCTTGGCTATATTGGGGCCTCATGCTGACTTATGTAGTTGGGAATACTGCCTTTGTTGCTGTTAATTATATCTGGTTTTTCTTTTACCTTTCTAATCTCTTAATTTATCATTTCAGGGTGCGGAGTCTTCGTTCTCTGCATGTCTGGACTTTTCTCCTTGCTCAAGTTCTTGTTGTTGGACAACTCATGATGTTTCAGTCAGTCGAAACTGAGGCTGTAGCCTTTGAGCTTGGGATTCTTACTTTTGTCGATTTGATGACATTGGGCTTGGTTCGGATTCGCATTGTTGAGGATTTGAAAGAAGCGCAGGCCAAGCAAAATGCCCAGATAAATCTATTGCTTGCTGAAAATGAACGTAGTCGTATCGGTCAGGATTTGCATGATAGCCTGGGGCATACCTTTGCTATGCTGAGTGTCAAGACAGATTTAGCCTTGCAGTTGTTTCAGATGGAGGCTTATCCACAGGTGGAAAAGGAATTAAAAGAAATTCACCAGATCAGCAAGGACTCCATGAATGAAGTGCGAACCATTGTGGAAAATCTGAAATCACGGACCCTAACTTCAGAGCTTGAAACTGTCAAGAAGATGCTTGAGATTGCTGGGATTAAGGTTGAGGTTGACAATCAATTGGACAAGGCTAGTTTGACCCAGGATGTAGAGTCGACAGCTGCTATGATTTTGTTAGAACTGGCGACCAATATCATCAAACATGCCAGCGCTAATAAAGCCTATCTAAAACTGGAACGTACAGATCAGGAATTGCTCCTGACAGTCAGAGATGATGGGAAAGGTTTTGCAACTGTAAAAGGAAATGAACTCCATACAGTCCGAGATCGTGCTGCAGCCTTCTCAGGTCAAGTAGAGCTGGTCAGTTTGAAACATCCAACAGAGGTGCGCGTGCATCTGCCTTATAAGGAGAGAAAGTAGATGAAAGTATTAGTCGCAGAAGATCAAAGTATGCTTAGAGACGCCATGTGCCAGCTCTTGAGCTTTCAACCAGATGTGGAGACTGTTCTGCAGGCGAAAAATGGAGCCGAGGCTATTGAGGTTTTGGGGAAAGAAGCAGTAGATATTGCCATCCTTGACGTTGAAATGCCAGTCAAGACTGGACTAGAAGCTCTCGAGTGGATCAAACAAGAAATGCCTAAAACCAAGGTGGTTATTGTTACAACCTTTAAACGGCCAGGTTATTTTGAACGAGCGGTCAAAGCAGGAGTCGATGCCTATGTCTTGAAAGAGCGGAGCATTGCCGAGCTCATGCAAACCCTGCATACGGTGTTAGAGGGGCGCAAGGAGTATTCTCCAGAGCTCATGGAAGTCATGATGACTCATCCCAATCCCTTGACCGAGCAGGAAGTCGCTGTCTTGCATGGAGTTGCCCAAGGCCTATCTAACCAAGAAATTGCGGACAAACTCTACCTCTCAAACGGCACCGTCCGTAATTACATGACCAATATCCTCTCCAAACTAGGTGCCAGCAACCGAACCGAAGCGGCCAAAACTGCCGAAGAAGAAGGCTGGTTGTGAGGGGATAAATAAAAATCTCCTGAATAAATCAGGAGGTTTTTATTTATTTCTTATTACGCACAGAGTATATTAATGGCAGAAAAAAACTATCTGAGTCAGAAAATTTGAAAATTTCGAGAGTAAAAAAGTTCATTTTAGTTCTGGTGTGATAAAATACGTTTTCTTTCTTCATCTATAATACTAATTGCTTCATCAATTTCATTCTGAGAAAATTCTGGTGATAGGGTATTACTATCAATAGCTTTGTACATTATGTTAGACTTAGATTCCAGTTTCTTATAAATCTGTTGGTCAATATAACCTGGATCACCACTATCATCTGGTTCACATTTGGTTTGTAGATAATAATATCGTGTGTATTGGTTATCTTCTAATCCTAATCTATGAATCCTATCTCTAGATTGAAGCATAAAAGTTAGATTAAAATTGTATTCAAAATATAAAGCATCATGAACTTCTTTATGCAAAGATACTGATTCACCTAGAGTTTGAGGATTAGAAATCATAACCATGGTATTACCAAATCGAAAATCATCAATGAGATTCTGTCTATCAGAAACGTCCGTACCACCATACACTAAATTAGCTTTCACTCCAATTTGATCTAACCTATTTTGTATTTTTTTCATGGTATCAACAAATATTGCCCAGACTATGACTTTTTTCCCCTCAGATATGAGCTTTTGAATTTTTTCAATACCTTTCTCAAATTTAGGAGAAATCATACTAGAAAAGTCAAACTCATCATATCCTTTGGCTTCTTTGATTACTGAGTCAGAAGTATTCTGTAGTCGATTATTAAATATTTCTTCCGATATTTCAACGGTGTCATCTTGATCATTATCATCTGCAAACCACATATCTTTATATTCAATCTTTTTGTTAAGTAATTCAGGATTTGTGGATGCTTGTATTAAACGAATCAATCTAGCCAAACTCGAAGATTCGTTATAGTATATGGACTGTGCTAATTGTTTCTGCTCTTCGCTAGGTTCCACAACCAAAAATTTATCTGGATCTGGTTTAGGTACTCCTAAATCGTTTTTGTTTAAGCGCCAGAAGAATGGAATTAAAGCTTTATTAATTTCTTCAATTTTCCTAACACTAGGATTTTTTAATTCATCTAAATTCCATCTAAAAAAGGAATTATACTCATTTGAATACAATAGATGGAGGAAATTATAGATATCTTGATAAGAATTAGGTATAGGTGTCCCAGTTAAAACAAACTTAAATCTTGAATCCTTAACTAGTTCTAAAGCAGCTTGAGCACGAACTCCAAAAGGATTTTTTATTCTATGAACTTCATCAAAGACAATCATTGTCTTAATTGACAACAATTCCTGCAACTTCTCTTTGTATTTTGTCAGCGATTCATAATTCACTAATACAAGATTTGATGTTTTCCAGTTCAAAGATAAATCGTAATCAAAATCTTTGGAACTTTGACAATCAATTACTTCTAACTGTTTCTTGTTTCCAAAAACTTGTTTAAATTCTTCTTTCCAACTGTTGAAGGCATTAATAGGACAAATAACCAATAAATTATCTACATGCTCACTTTCAACTTTCGAGGAATTCAAAAATGCAAAAACGGCCAAAATCATAGCAGTTTTACCAGAACCTGGCACAGAAAAATTCGCAGCTCTAGCCATCCTGTATTCGTAGAAGGCTGCCTCAAGTTGCAATTTTTTAAACGGCCGTACAACCTCTGAACTAACAACAGAAACAAACTCTTCAAACTTTTCTTGTTCCCTATGAATTGTATATTGTTCAGGTGATTTTAAATAAATTCCCAACTTACGATATTGTTCAATCGAGTATTGATTTGACTTTAGGTATTCTTGTACTTCCTCTGATACTTCAACTATAATATTTTTTCTATCACATCTTTTCCTTGTTTCTTTAATAATGTAATTTATATCCATATAAGAAAATTCTGGTTTGATAGTGGAATTATCATCTTCAAAATATTTATTGGACAAATCCGATCCAGGCTTTAGTTTTCTATCTGAGCTTGTGATCTGTATAGAAGAGTTATCTTGACGTACAATTATATTTCCACTTTTTAAATAAAAATAGATATTATTTTCTGACTGATTTTCTTTAACTTTATTTAATGTGGAATATTGCTGGTATTTTTTTATTTCATCATAAACAATTCTTGTAGCATCAATTGTCAGAATATCTTTCTCTTCATTTTTCCACAATCGGTCAAATCTATTTTTGTTAGCTAATATTCGTGTTTGAACATTCGTACTTGAATCCCAAGAAACATCTACAGAAATACTTTCATAATTGTATTCTAACCCGTTTCTAGTTTCGTTAACAGATCCGTTAAAAAAGACAGTTTCATCATCTGAATCAATAAGACCAAATTTATCATGAAAAATCCCTCGTCCTCTAGGAATAACTGCAAATTTGACCTCTGCATGATTACATGCAATCATGAATGCTAAATTACCTAACGATTCTTTCGTTTGATCATTTAGAATAGTTTGTCTTAACTGAGTAGGCAAATCTACTAAACTATTTTTAAGAGCATATCCTTCTTGAATTTTTTTAAAATCTTCTTCAGAGATATCTGTAGAAATTATAAATTGAGCAAATCCATTATTTCCAAATAATTTATCCAACCCCTTTGAATATAACCCTAGTCCTTCGCTAGAAAAATAGGCTGAGACTCTTCTATAAATAGTAGCTTCAGATAGTACAGGTTCATAGAATTCTTTAACCAAATTTTCACTTTGATATGTTGGTTGTATTAGGTTTTTAAGTTTTAGAGAAAATACCATTTCTTTTCCCCTTTTCTCTATTTGGATAATTTAAATGCTAAATCTCTAATTTCTTGAAGAATTTCTTTCGCCTCAAAAAATTCTTTTTCATACAGTTCTTTTAAATCTTCAGAAGATAAATCTTCTAATGTATCTCTAATTTCCTGCAATTTTACTAAGGATTGTCTGCGATTTGCTGTTATTTGGCCTTTGTTTGATAATCTGTTAGTTGTTTGTAATAATTTACTTGATATTTCTGCTATCTCAAGATTGTTATTTAGATTATTTTTTAAATCACTTGCCTGATCTATTGGATTAGACTCAAAAAAATCAATAATATTATCTACATGCTCATCAGTAGCACTTATGAAATGTTCTTTCATTTCAGGATTATCTAAAATATTATATTTGACATCTCGAATTTTTCTGGTAATATCTCTATCACCAACTTCAGACTTCGCAATCTGTACTGCTAAAATAGTTAGTACATTTTGAGTTATCGTCTCTTTATCTTTTTTTAATTTGTTAATTGTTCTTTCAATATCTTCCAGAGGTCCATCTAACTTCAATTCTCTAGCAAGATAAAATTTATCAATAGGATTTTCGTTGGGAGCGACTATAGATAAGAACTTGATAATCAATTTAGCGAGTCGTAAGTCTTTGTTAATCCCCTTAGTGTTACCAGCACCACTAGCTTTTTTGTATTCCTCAGGAGTCATTAGTTTTTGAACTTCAATTGTATTGTAAACATCAAAAATACGATCAATTGGATCATAACTAACTCTTTCTTCACGGCCAAGCTGCAAATCTAATTCTAACTCTTTTATTTTCTTTTCATCAATTTTATTACTGATATCAAATGAAAGTATAACAGCTTCGAAGTATTGTTGGATTTTTGTTTCTTTTTGTATTCTACGGAGAGCTGTAAATCTACGATTTCCATCAATAACTCTTCCGTCGGAAAGAATTACACCAGGTTCTTGTTGTCCTTTTTCAGAAATAGAAACTTGAGTATCCTTTAAAGCTTGCTTTTTAGACTCAAAAATAAATTTTTCAAATATTTCATTATATTTTGACTCTCCAATCTCTGGTGTTAATTTTCCATGATTTGATATGTATTGATGGTAAACTGTATTAATACGACCATTTTGATCATTATAGTATAAATATTCTAACGGGAATTTATAGACTGGGTAGTCGTTTGTTTCACTCCCAATAGTCAGACGTTTTGTTAAAGTTGTTTTTTCAATATTTCCATTTTTTATCAATTCATTTAAATCATGATTCATTTTCATTCTCCATTCATTATTTTCCGTAAATTATTATCGGGACTAGGTAAATAGACATTAACTGGCTCAATGGAATCTTATCCTTAAGTTGAGTGAACTCTGTTCCAGAGACATCAACCTCAATGTCTTCATTTTCTATATGGTTGTATATTAATTTGCCAATATAATTGATGATATAATATGGATGTGAAATATCATCCAGAAAGTACCCATACTTCTTGTTTTCTAAATTTAATTGTTTGGTCGAGTATTTTCTAAGAATTTCATTATTTTTCAGTTCCTCTATTAAATCAGGTTTTAATTTACGAAGAAGTTTTTTGGCTTCCATTTGATTAGAACGGGAGATAATTATACTTTTGAACCCTTTACCTGTTCCAGCATGCGCGATTACACCCCAATTCCCAACTTTTCCATTAACTTTATTAGTTAAGTCAACAGTCATATTTCCTGACTTAATAGGAAATTGTCTAAATAATGCTTTTTCACTTCGCTTGGGAGGATTATTGAAATCTTTAATCTTTTTATTATCCAAATATTTGAATTGACTTAGATCTTTATCAATATTCTTAGCAGGTAAAAGTGGTGAATTTATTAATTCTAAAATTTTCACAGCTAAAGCGAAAGATAATTGAACGCAAACAGCATTTCCTATTTGTCTCCACTTTGTAGGCTCATCACCGAAGAATTGATAGTCTAATGGATACCCCATAATACAAGCTGCTTCTCTGATAGTTGGCAATCGATACTCGCCGTCACCTTTTCTATTACAATTTGAGTTATATAGAATAGCCTCTCTAGTACTAGCTGACTGTGTAGCCATAATTGTCCGGCTTGGCTTATTCATATTTTCTGGAAATGACATCTTCCCCATATAAGGATGTCTTTGCTTTAAATCCCTAGCTTTTTGCCACTGTACTTGATAGACGCCTGTATCATAAAAATGGTCTTTAAAATCTTTAATACTTACCTTTTCGATGGGATAGTTGGGATCCACAATAAAATCACAGGATGAATGGGCTAATGGGGTGGGAAAGTTCTTAAATAATTTATTTAGAGTTACTTTCTCTTGTTTTAATTTATCAGGGAAAGGGAAATTTCCTGTTTTTGTTATTTCTCCACTGACAAAACGTCTCCTTGATTGAGCTGCTCCATAATCGTCCGCGTGTAAAATACCACCATTATACTTGGATCTTATTGCAATAGATTTGGGATTTAAGTTTTGAGACAGAGCCCATTCTGCTAAATCTAAGTCTTCAAATGTGTATTCTTCTTGGACATAGTTTTGTGAATTTGGGACATTCTCCATTAACCATGCTTTTAACTTGGAATTCTTTTGAAATTTCTTTACGGCAATTACTTTATAAAAAGTTTTAATTAAATTAATACCTGAATCTTTATTAGCATTTCCTCCTTGATTAGAAAGAGAAAACAACTGGCATGGTGGACTACCAATGATGATATCTGTATCGGGCAACTTATTTATTTCTTCTATATTCTCAAAATCAAGTACACTTTTTATATTATCATTTAATCCGTGATTAAAATTATGTGTGGTAATCGCAGGTTGCCAGTTATCAATTCCCATTATTACATCGTAACCTGCTCTTCGAAAACCTTCAGAAAAACCACCTGCCCCACAAAAAAAATCAATTACAGTTAAACGGTTTAATTCTTGCATATTATCTATAAATCTTTCTATATTTCTAACTATTTTTAATATTTACTTCATCAAAAAAGCATTGTATTTCAAAGAACATCAATCTATGACCAATTAATTTAGGTAAAAGCTTAAAAATATTCTATGATACGTCTCAGCAATGAAACACCCAAAAGATAGATTTTCTGAGTGATAATCTCAGGTTTCATTTCATTTACAATGATGTACACTAGTTCATCAAAATCATTTTTAAATAAAGTTATTCATTTCTTGAAAAGATTTTAATTGTTTATAATATTTTTAATATAGTCTTTTGAAATCCAAAAAGTTTGTTTTGGAAGTTGTTCTCCGTTTGTAAATAAAAATAAATCCTCTTTATTTATCGCTTTTGGCTGTACATAAATAATATCTCCGTTTTTTACAGTAGGAAATTTACTAGTTTCACCTTCAATAAATGCATTAATTGTTTCTTTGTACAATTGTTGTACCTTCTCACTATATTCATCTAACAGATTAAAGTTAAAGTCACGCTTTATAGTTATATGTGTTATTAATTCTTTTCCTGTGCTATCTTCTTCAACATCAATTACATATATGTTATACTTTTTGATTAATTCGTTGTATAAGGTAGACTCAGAAAAAGTTTTAAAATCACTTTCTTTGATTTCCTTATCATTAGTAAGTCTATCTTCTATACTTAAATTTTGATAGAGTTCAGAAAAAGTTTTAGAAGACAAGTAAAAACTTTCCATTATATTACCATTTACCCTTCTGATGACTCTAATATTATCCATTTGTATTTTATCATAGTTAAATTTTAATATTAAAGATTGATATTTTGAATCAGGATTGTCATTTAAAAATTTAATTAATTTATTAATATACACATCATCTAAATTTTTATTAACAACATTATTTTCTATCTGTTTTTCATATTCATCAATTATTTCATTATATAGGTTATCGTTCTTAAAACTGTTATAATTATATTCTTTTTTTGAAATAATCTCTTTAAATTTCTCAAAATAAACTTCGAAGATTCTTTCTTTTCCTTCAGCATCTGCTATATTTTCATAATGCTTAATCACAAAACTCTCAAAGTAATTTTTTGCATATCTATCTATTAAATCTTTTTCTGTGGTTTCTCTATTTTTCTTTTTCCACCAAGATTCTACTTCGTTTAGAAATACAATTTTTTGAATTATTTCTTCAGATTTTGATTTTAGTCTTATTTCATCTCCTTCCTGCAATACAATTTCCGAATAAATCAAGCCAATTTGAGTTTCTAAATCACCTTTATTAAAGTTTTTACTTTGACCTGGTTTGTTGTCCACGATCAAAAATTGTTTTACAAATTGCAATGGAGTGAGTCCTCCATCTCGTTCAACTTCACCAGTTTTTAAAATATGTATCTCTGAAAGCAATTTATTTAGATTCATAACTTTTTCGGAAATTGCTATGAAATCTTCATCTGTAATTGGATTTTGTGTGTTCAATCCTCTCGTAATAAAGTTAGAATATTTGTTTTTCCCTTGAATTACTGTAAGTTTTACTTTTATTTGAGAAATTAATGATTCCAATTTTTTCAATTTTTCTTCATCCGATTGATACTGGTATTTTAATTCGCTATAGACTAAGAAGAAATTTGTTATTGTCTGTGCACCATTAATTACACTACAAAAATTACGATTCAATTCAATCTCATCATTTTGAAAATTAAAATTACTAGGATTTTCGTTGTCTACAAATACAGTAATTCCATTATGACTAAACCAGAACAATGGAGGGTCATAATCATTTTGGTCTCCTACATTATCAGAAGTATCATCAATTATTGATAAGTATTTACTAAATATAGAGCGAATAGTTGATTTATTTGAAATTATTCCATCCCTAACATTTCTTCTAAATAACTTCACCCCCGTGCAGTTATATAGCTTTTTAATTTCAGACAAAGAACAATTAACAACTATCGCTGACAAGTTTTCGTTTCGTTCAGGTGATTCTAAATAGTTTATTCCATCATCTTCTACTTGGATAGTAATATAATCTGAATCCTGAAAATATACAGAATTAAATAAAGCAAAGTTATTCTCAATTTTATTTTTCTTTGTAGCACTATCTTCTTCTTGTTTAAGCTTCTGTATTGTTTCACGCTCTTCTTCCCAACTATTAAAAGAAACAAATATATCACGTTCACTTAATTGCGCATGAGTCATTTCTGCAAGTAATTTTTCATATTCAAAATCTTCACTTTTAAAACTTCCATGAAATTGATAAATAAGAACATCCTTATAACTATCGTCATCACTCATATCTTTAAATAATACTAGTCTATTCTCATCAATTTTTTCAATTTGTGATTCATCAATTTCAGAAATAGAAGGTAAGATTCCTTCTTTTACCCAATTGTCTATCTGTAAATCATTCATTTTCTTCCCTCTAATCTTTCAAACTAATTTTTAATTTATTGAACTCATTTTGTATTTTTTTAAGAATCTCTTTTTTTACATCAGCATCTATGGTCAAATTTTTAACATATTCTTCTAGATTCCTTCTTTCCTTTCGTAGCAACCTTAGTATATTTTTTCTATCAACTTCTAATTTAGAATGTATCTCAAATGATATTCTTTCTAAAGCAGTATCAATTTCCTGTATATAAAAATTACTGTTTTCTAAAAAAATATCATCCTTAGATATTGAGTATAACCGTTTTTTTATTAAATCTCTTTTTTTATCTTTTTCTGGATAAATTGTAGACTCATTAATATTGAAAAAAATATCTAGCTCTTTAAGAATTTCAGCTTTATCTTTAGCTTCAATTCTATATCTCTTATAGTAAATAGTTGGAATTTTTTTTATTTTTTGGCCTGGAAACAAAATAAATCCACCGCTTTGAGATTTAATTCTACTATTACTTTGGATATGTGAAAGAACTTTGAAATTTTGATAATAAGGCTCAATTTCTCCATTAATTAATTTTTCATAATATTTGTTAATATAATTCGAACTGGGGGAGTAGGCTTTAGGGAATCTAAATATATAAATATATCCATCTTTATATTTTGAGGATGAAGATGCAAAAAAAATTGATGGTAATATACTAAAAGTAATATCAAGTAACCTGCTTAGTGCTAAAAAATGTTGCCCTTCAATTGCTTTTGACAGAGGATTCAAATTTTTATCATCAACTATTTTATAATCAGTTATCAAATTGATTAGTTCTTTATCTGGTATACTACCTTCAATTTTCTTCTCTCTAAACAATGTAGGTGTCAGCTTTGTAGCTTTATAGTCTTCTGCTTCACCTCTAAAACAAAAGGTAAATTCTTGATTATCATCTTTATCTTCAAATTCTTCAATTTTTGAATAGATTTCTTCAATAATTTTTTGTAAAATCATGACTCACTTCCAATTCTATTTCTAGTTTCATCATTTTCTCAAAATATAATTTTAAGCATGATAATATTTTCTCCATTATACCAAAAAAACACGGCATTCCGCCGTGTTTGTATGTTTATTTCACCAACTTCTTCATCTCATCAATACGTGCTACGGTCGCGTCGTATTTAGCTTGGTAGTCGGCTTGTTTGTCGCGTTCTTTTTGGACGACTTCTGGTTTGGCATTGGCTACGAAGCGTTCGTTAGAGAGCTTCTTACCGACCATATCCAGTTCTTTTTGCCATTTAGCCAGTTCCTTGTCGAGACGAGCTAGTTCTTCTTCGACATTGAGGAGGTCTGCCAGTGGCAAGTAGATTTCTGCTCCTGTGATGACGCTTGACATAGCGAGTTCAGGTGCAGGAATGTTTGAAGCGATTTCCAAGTGTTCTGGATTTGTGAAGCGTTTGATGTAGTTGACATTGCTGTTAAAGAAGGCTTCCAAGTCGCTATCGCTTGTCTTAACAAGGATGGTGATTGGCTTGCTTGGTGCTACGTTTACTTCCGCACGCGCATTACGAACAGCACGGATCAAGTCTTTGAGGCTTTCGACACCTGTGTGGGCCGCAAGGTCTTCAAAGGCTGGGTTGACAGTTGGGTATTCCGCTGTGACGATAGAGCCTTCAGAGATTTGTCCAAAGATTTCCTCTGTCACGAATGGCATGATTGGGTGAAGGAGACGAAGGATCTTGTCCAAGGTGTAAAGGAGAACGGAACGTGTGATGACTTTCTCTTCTTCGTAGTCGCTATAAAGGACTTCCTTAGTCAACTCAACGTACCAGTCCGCAAACTCGTCCCAAATGAAGTTATATAGGATGTGTCCAGCTACACCAAACTCAAATTTATCAAAGTTAGCAGTAGCTTTTCCGATGGTTTCATTGAGGTTGTGGAGAATCCAGCGGTCTGTGACATTTCCAGCTTCCTTCTTAACAACTTTTTCCACATTAGCAGTTGCTTGCTCGAGGGTCAAGCCTTCATTGTTCATAAGGATGTAGCGAGAGATATTCCAGATCTTGTTAATGAAGTTCCATGAAGCATCCATTTTCTCGTAAGAGAAGCGCACGTCTTGTCCTGGTGCAGAACCGTTTGAAAGGAACCAGCGAAGGGCATCGGCACCATATTTCTCGATGACATCCATTGGGTCAATCCCGTTACCGAGAGATTTAGACATCTTACGTCCTTGCTCGTCACGGATAAGACCGTGGATAAGAACGTTTTGGAATGGTTGACGGCCAGTGAATTCCAAGGATTGGAAGATCATACGAGACACCCAGAAGAAGATGATGTCGTAACCTGTTACCAAAGTTGAAGTTGGGAAGTAACGTTTGAAGTCTTCTGAGTCGACATCAGGCCAGCCCATGGTTGAGAATGGCCAAAGGGCCGAACTGAACCAAGTATCCAAGACGTCTTCGTCTTGAGTCCATCCGTCCCCTTCTGGAGCTTCTTCGCCGACATACATTTCACCCTCAGCATTGTACCAAGCAGGGATTTGGTGACCCCACCAGAGCTGACGAGAGATTACCCAGTCATGGACATTTTCCATCCATTGGAGGAAGGTATCGTTGAAACGAGGTGGGTAAAATTCTACCTTGTCCTCTGTGTCTTGGTTAGCAATGGCATTCTTGGCCAATTGGTCCATCTTGACGAACCATTGCGTAGACAAGCGTGGTTCAACCACTACACCTGTACGCTCTGAGTGACCAACACTGTGGACACGTTTTTCGATTTTAACGAGGGCACCGATTTCTTCTAACTTAGCCACGACTGCCTTACGAGCTTCGAAACGATCCATACCTGCAAATTCGAAGGCCAAGTCATTCATAGTCCCGTCATCGTTCATGACGTTAACTTGTGGCAAGTTATGGCGTTGACCAACCAAGAAGTCGTTTGGATCGTGGGCAGGAGTGATTTTCACGACACCAGTACCAAATTCAGGATCTGCGTGTTCGTCCCCAACGATTGGAATCAATTTATTAGCGATTGGAAGGATGACGTTTTTACCAATCAAGTCCTTGTAGCGTGGGTCTTCTGGATTGACCGCAACCGCAACGTCCCCAAACATAGTCTCAGGACGAGTAGTCGCCACTTCAAGGGCGCGTGAACCATCTTCTAGCATGTAGTTCATATGGTAGAAGGCACCTTCCACGTCCTTATGGATCACCTCGATATCAGAAAGGGCTGTACGAGCTGCTGGGTCCCAGTTAATGATAAATTCACCACGGTAGATCCAACCTTTCTTGTAAAGGTCCACAAAGACCTTGCGCACGGCTTTTGACAAACCTTCGTCAAGAGTGAAACGCTCACGAGAGTAGTCTACAGAGAGTCCCATCTTGCCCCATTGTTCCTTGATGGTAGTGGCATACTCGTCTTTCCATTCCCAGACCTTACTCAAGAAAGATTCACGACCAAGGTCGTAACGACTAATGCCCTCACCACGCAAGCGCTCCTCAACCTTAGCTTGGGTCGCAATCCCCGCGTGGTCCATCCCTGGAAGCCAAAGCGTATCAAAGCCTTGCATACGTTTTTGACGGATGATGATATCTTGCAACGTTGTATCCCAAGCGTGACCAAGGTGGAGTTTACCAGTTACGTTTGGTGGTGGAATAACGATAGAATAAGGCTTAGCCTTTTTATCGCCTGAAGGCTTGAAAACATCTTCATCAAGCCATTTTTGGTAACGACCAGCCTCAACCTCGGCTGGATTGTATTTAGGTGAAAGTTCTTTAGACATGTGTTTGTCCTTTCTCTATTGTTTTCATTTTTTCTTGAATCTGCTTTGCAACTTCTTCTGCAGACAGATTCGTATTATTAATTTTAAGGTAGTGGTGAAGATCACTCGGTTGCTTTTGAGAATTATGTTGATTCGTTTTATCAGTATCTAAAATCTCTCTTTCAGATACCTCAAAATTCCGTTTCAAAGGTTTGTATTTCAACCGATTCTCCGTCCGATTGCGACGTAAGCGCTCCTCAAGGCTTGTTTCCAATTCAACAAAAAGAATCTCTTGATGATACTCATTTAACAAATCTTGAATGTCCTTCAAATACATCAGATGGTATTGATTTGAAAAATCAGTTACACCTGTTAAAATCACCGACCGATGATGCCTGGCGCTTGTTCCAAGAAAAGAAAAGTTAACGCTACGAACAAATTCCCACATTTCTTCCGTAAAATCCTGATAGATTTCGAGTGCGAAATCTATTGGTTGATGGTTGAAAAAGAGAGTCGCACCGGTGAGTTTTGAAAGTTCCTGACCAATGGTCATTTTCCCTGAGGCTGGAGCTCCAATGATGAAAACATGCATCAATCCGCCTCCCACTCACTCCTCAGCAAGCCGTATCTCAAATCATCACAACGATTGCCTTGGGCATCTTTGCGATCCCTTATGCGAGCTTCAAGGGTGAAACCAAGTTTCTCAGCGACTCGTTGACTTTGGACATTGTAACCAAAACAAGTTAGTTCAATCTTGTGAAGACTCAATTCTTTAAAAGCTAGGTCGATTAAAGCACGCGCTGCTTCTGGCACATAGCCTCGACCCCAATAGTCTGGGTGCAAGGTATAGCCAATCTCTAGCACATCATCTTCGTGGCGATGGGGGAAATCGACAGAACCAATGATTGTATCGGTCCCTTTAATCACAATTCCATAGCCTGCTGGGAGATTATCCTTTTGATTACGCTCGGGAAGGATATGTTCTAGGTAATAAATCTCATCTTCCAAGGTCTTGACAGGTGGAAAACCTGCTGGGTAAGAGACTTCTGGACGACTAGCATAGTCAAAGATATCCTCAGCATCCGGCACGGTACGGACTCGCAAGACCAGACGCTCGGTTTCGATTCGTTCAGGTAATGTTGCTATTGTCATTCTTTTGCCTCGCTTTCTTAATAAAGCTTCCCATGGAATCGACTCGGTCATCTAGATAACGATAAACGCGCTGGTGGCCGTCCCCCATAAAGTAAGTCGGCGCAAAACGGTCATTTTTAAAATGTCCCTTGTCATCCAAGAGCTCTGGATCAGCTAGTCGCTCGAGAATTTTGGCAAAGATATGACAGATGCCATCTTCCTCGATAATCCGATCAACCTGGCAATCCAAAACGACTGGACAGGCCTCCAAAATCGGAGCCTGAGTTCGTTCAGAAATCTCGTAGTCAAGCCCTAGGTGTTTCAATTTCTCCCGATGGCTGATAAAGCCAGCCTGCTCCATCTGGATCATGAGGTTTTCGTCAGGGATGTTGACAGTGAACTGTTGGTAATGCTTAATCTGGTCAGCTGCATTTTCCTCAGCACCAACACCTATGACCAACCAATCTCCCAGACTATAAGAGGAACTGCAGGTCGTGATATTGTGCCCAAAGTTCTGGTCCTGATAGCCCAAAATGAAGATAGGAAAACCATAGTAGAGCTTACTTGTTTTAAAAGATTGTTTCATGACAACCTCCTTTGGCTAGGGGTGCAAAATAAAAATCGCCCCTGTCATCAATCTGACAGGGACGAACATGTTTATCCGCGGTACCACCCAATTTCGGGCAACGCCCGCAACTTTTGTCTTCTTGTTTCTCTTTGATTAGGCTTGCAACTCGCTGCCTAGTCCTAAAAGGAAACAAAAAGATTTATATTTCATTTTTAAATTTCATCCATTAGCAACCAGTTTTGACACATTTGTGGACTTCTCAGCACCGCCACTTTCTGTAAAATGTGGGACTCAAAACACCTCTAATGGCTTTATTTTAACAAGTTTTTGACGGAAAAGCAAGGAACAAGAAAGATTACTTGAACTTAATGCCGTTTTCTTTTAATTTCTTGATAGTTGCTGGACCGATTCCTTTCAAGGCAAGGAGTTCTTTTTCTGTCCAGTTTTTAAAGTCAGCAGCAGACTTGATTCCTTCATCGTAGAAAGTTTTAGCGCGATCTACTGAAAGTCCACCTAGGTTGGCTGCGAATTCCTCTACAGAGCTTGTAACCTTTTGAGCTTGTTCTTTGGTTGCTTCTACAGTTTTTTCAACCTTTTTAGAAACGGCTTTCCCTGCATCGCTTGCTGCTTTTTCAGCGTGCTTCACAACTTTTTTTGTTTCTTCGACAACCTTGTTTACAGTGTTTGAAAATGCACCTGAGCGACGTAGGCTGTTTCTCAATTGTTTTTTACGTTGGAGTGTCTTTGACATGATAAAATCCTTTCAATAAAAAATCCCTGTGGCTGAACAAGGATCGAATCTCTATGGTTTTATTGTATCAACTTTCTTTAGGAATTGCAAGGCTTGATATACTGGAAATATAGGAGATATATGGGAAATTTCGCCGTAGAATGATAGGCAATAATAGAAGAAAAGTGAAAAATATGGTATAATGAAACGATAGATTTTTGAATAGGAATACAATCATGTTTGGATTTTTAAAAAAAGATAAAGCAACAGAAACCCCCACAATGGTGCCAGACCACATCGGTGTGATCATGGATGGGAATGGCCGTTGGGCTAAAAAACGGATGCAGCCACGAGTCTTTGGCCATAAGGCTGGGATGGATGCTTTGAGAAAGGTAGCTATTGCTGCTAGTGATATGGGCGTCAAAGCCTTGACAGTCTATGCCTTTTCAACTGAAAACTGGACCCGTCCAGATCAGGAAGTCAAATTTATCATGAACCTGCCAGTTGAATTCTATGATAAGTTTGTTCCTGAATTGCATCAGAAGAACATGAAAATTCAAATGATTGGGGAGACTGATCGTTTGCCGAAGCAGACTTTTGATGCCTTGAAAAAGGCAGAAGAGCTGACTAAGTTAAATACAGGTTTGATTCTCAATTTTGCCCTTAATTATGGTGGACGAGCTGAGATTACACAAGCGGTCAAGTTTATTGCACAGGATGTTTTAGATGCTAAGATCAATCCTGGTGATATCACAGAGGAATTGATTGGGGAATACCTCTTTACGGGTCATTTGCCAAAAGTTTTGCGTGATCCTGACTTGATTATTCGGACCAGCGGTGAACTTCGTTTGAGTAATTTCTTGCCATGGCAGGCTGCTTATAGCGAGCTCTATTTCACGGATGTCTTGTGGCCTGACTTTGATGAGGAAGCCTTGAAAGAAGCTATCATCGAGTACAATCGTCGCAACCGTCGTTTTGGAGGAGTGTAGGAGATATTATGATACAGGATTTACAAAAAAGAACCCTTTTTGCTATCTTGGCTTTGGCTATCTTTATCCCAATCTTGGCGATTGGTGGCTTATGGCTCCAGATTGCCATGGGGATTGTGGCTATGTTGGGAGTACATGAGTTGCTTCGTATGAAGGGGTTAAATACCATGACGCCTGAAGGGCTCTTGACTTTACTAGCAACCTTTTTTCTGACTATTCCTTTGGAAAACTACCTGAAGTTTTTGCCCGTGGATGGGAACGTTGTTGCTTATAGTGTCGTGATTCTCATTTTGCTAGGAGCAACGGTTTTTAGCAAGAACTATACCATTGAGGATGCTGTTTTTCCGATTGCCGTGAGTTTTTATGTTGGCTTTGGTTTTAATGCTTTGGTCGATGCTCGTATTGCAGGTTTGGATAAGGCGCTTTTGGGACTTTGTATGGTCTGGGCAACCGATAGTGGAGCCTATCTAGTAGGAATGAAGTTTGGTAAGAGAAAGCTAGCTCCGAGAGTTTCCCCTAACAAGACCATAGAGGGTGCTATGGGAGGTATCTTGGCTGCTATGCTCGTAACCTTAATCTTTATGCTAGTTGATAGTACCGTTGCTTTACCTTATGGGATTTACAAAATGATGGTCTTTGCTATTTTCTTTAGTATAGCTGGTCAGTTGGGGGATTTGATCGAAAGTGCTATGAAACGTCACTTTGGTGTCAAAGACTCAGGTAAGTTTATCCCAGGCCATGGTGGGGTACTGGACCGTTTTGATTGTATGCTGGCTGTGTTCCCGATTATGCACCTCTTTGGCTTATTTTAAGGAAAGGTAAATAGAAATTAAATGATAGGATTACTAACATTTATCCTAGTTTTCGGGATTATCGTGGTAGTTCACGAGTTCGGGCATTTTTACTTTGCTAAGAAGTCCGGGATTTTGGTTCGTGAGTTTGCCATTGGTATGGGTCCCAAAATATTTGCCCATATCGGAAAAGATGGGACTGCTTATACTATTCGTCTCCTGCCACTGGGTGGTTACGTTCGGATGGCAGGTTGGGGTGAAGATACGACAGAGATTAAGACTGGAACCCCTGCAAGTCTAACATTGGCAGCGGATGGTAAGGTCAAGCGTATCAATCTCTCTGGGAAAAAGGTTGACCAGACAGCTCTGCCTATGCAGGTCACTCAGTTTGATTTTGAGGATAAACTCTTTATTAGAGGCTTGGTCTTAGAAGAGGAAAAGACTTTCTCAGTTGACCATGATGCAACCATTGTGGAAGCTGATGGAACGGAAATTCGTATCGCTCCATTAGACGTCCAATATCAAAATGCGACTGTCTGGGGCAAATTGATTACCAACTTTGCTGGTCCTATGAATAACTTTATCCTAGGAGTTATCGTCTTCTGGATTTTGATTTTCATGCAAGGTGGCGTTCGTGATACGCAAACGAACAATTTCAGTATTATTCCAGATAGCGCTTTGGCTAAGGTTGGTGTTGAAAATGTGGCCCAAATCACTAAAGTCGGCAGTTATGAGATTTCAAACTGGTCAGATTTGATTCAGGCGGTCGATGCAGAAACCAAGGACAAAACAGCGCCCGTTTTGGATGTGACGGTTTCTGAAAATGGCACTGAAAAACAAGTCAGTGTGACACCTGAAGAAAGCCAAGGTCGTTATATACTGGGTGTTCAGCCAAGGATCAAATCAGATATCTGGTCTATGTTTATGGGTGGATTTACAAGTGCGGCTGATTCAGCCTTGCGCATTCTTAATGCTTTGAAAAGCTTGATTTTCCAACCAGATTTGAATAAACTAGGCGGTCCCGTTGCTATCTTTAAAGCAAGTAGTGATGCCGCTAAAAATGGTCTTGAGAATGTCTTATTCTTCTTGGCTATAATTTCCATCAATATTGGAATTTTCAATCTGATTCCAATCCCTGCGCTAGATGGTGGAAAAATCGTGCTCAATATCCTAGAAGCTATCCGTCGCAAACCACTAAAACAAGAAATTGAAACCTATGTCACTCTGGTCGGAGTTGTCATTATGGTCGTCTTGATGCTCGCCGTGACTTGGAACGACATCATGCGTACCTTCTTTTAAGAAATAGAGGAGTCATTATGAAACAAAGTAAAATGCTTATCCCAACGCTTCGCGAAATGCCAAGCGATGCTCAAGTTATCAGTCACGCCCTTATGTTGCGTGCTGGTTATGTTCGTCAAGTATCAGCAGGTGTTTACTCATACCTACCACTTGCTAACCGTGTTATCGAAAAAGCTAAGAAGATCATGCGTCAAGAGTTTGACAAGATTGGTGCTGTTGAGATGTTGGCTCCAGCCCTTCTCAGTGCAGACCTTTGGCGTGAGTCTGGCCGTTATGAAACCTACGGTGAGGACTTGTACAAATTGAAAAATCGTGAGAAGTCAGACTTTATCTTGGGTCCAACTCACGAAGAAACTTTCACAGCGATTGTCCGTGATTCTGTCAAGTCTTACAAGCAATTGCCACTGAACTTGTATCAAATCCAGCCTAAGTATCGTGATGAAAAACGTCCACGTAATGGACTTCTTCGTACCCGTGAATTCATCATGAAAGATGGTTATAGCTTCCATGCTAACTACGATAGCTTGGATGTAACTTATGATGAGTACAAGGCAGCCTATGAGCGTATCTTCACTCGTAGTGGTTTGGACTTCAAAGCCATCATCGGTGACGGTGGAGCTATGGGTGGTAAGGATAGCCAAGAATTCATGGCCATCACACCTGCTCGTACAGATCTTGACCGTTGGGTTGTTTTAGACAAGTCCGTCGCATCATTTGATGAAATCCCTGCAGAAGTGCAAGAAGAAATCAAGGCAGAATTGCTCAAATGGATGGTTTCTGGTGAAGATACCATTGCCTACTCAAGTGAATCAAGCTATGCAGCTAACTTGGAAATGGCAACCAACGAGTACAAACCAAGCAACCGTGTAGTTGCGGAAGAAGAAGTAGCTCGCGTGGAAACACCAGGTGTCAAATCGATTGATGAAGTCGCAGCCTTCTTGAATGTCTCTGAAGAGCAAACAATCAAGACCTTGGTTTATATCGCAGATGAGGAGCCAGTTGTGGCCCTACTTGTTGGCAATGACCAGCTCAACGAAGTCAAATTGAAAAACTACCTTGGAGCAGATTTCTTGGAACCTGCAACTGAGGCAGAAGTGAAAGAATTATTGGGAGCAGACTTTGGTTCTCTTGGCCCAGTAGATCTTCCAGAAAATGTTAAAATTATCGCTGACCGTAAGGTACAAGATAGCCGTAATGCGGTTGTTGGTGCCAACGAAGATGGCTACCACTTGACTGGTGTGAACCCAGGTCGTGACTTTACTGCTGAGTATGTGGATATCCGTGAAGTTCGTGAAGGTGAAATTTCTCCAGACGGACAAGGTATTCTTAACTTTGCGCGTGGTATCGAAATCGGTCACATCTTTAAACTGGGAACTCGTTACTCAGCAAGTATGGGTGCAGATGTCTTGGATGAAAATGGCCGTGCTGTGCCAACCATCATGGGATGCTACGGTATCGGTGTTAGCCGTCTCCTTTCAGCGGTTATGGAGCAACACGCTCGCCTCTTTGTGAACAAAACGCCTAAAGGGGAATACCGTTACGCTTGGGGTATCAATTTCCCTAAAGAATTGGCTCCGTTTGATGTGCATTTGATTCCAGTTAATGTCAAGGACGAAGCAAGTCTTGAATTGACTAATCGTATCGAAGAAGCCTTGGTCAACAAAGGCTATGAAGTCTTGACAGATGACCGTAACGAACGTGTCGGTGTTAAATTCAGTGATAGCGACTTGATCGGTCTTCCAATCCGTATCACTGTTGGAAAGAAAGCAGCCGACGGTATCGTAGAAGTGAAGATCAAGGCGACAGGAGATACAATCGAAGTTCATGCAGATAACTTGCTTGAAACCCTTGAAATCTTAACCAACAAATAAAATCTATAATCAGAAGAAAAACAAGACAAAAATGTAACTAGTTTTTGCCTTGTTTTTTCTTTATAATGAGAGAAAGTAAGACTCAATGAAAATCAAAGAGTAAACTAGGAAACTAGCCGCAGGTTGCTCAAAACATCGTTTTGAGGTTGCAGATGGAAGTTGACGCGGTTTGAATTTGATTTTCATTGAGTATAAACATTAAAAGCGTAAAAAGAGGTAGTACTATGCTAAAATTTCCAAAGGATTTTGTCTGGGGTTCTTCAACTTCTGGGCCGCAGACAGAAGGACGAGTACCTGGTGATGGCAAGGGAGATAATCTCTGGGATTATTGGTTTCAAGTAGAGCCAAATCGTTACTACAATGGTATTGGACCAGACAAAACGTCGACCTTCTATGAAAACTGGGAAAAAGATATCGAACTTTTGTTAGAAACTGGCCACACAGCCTTTCGAACTTCTATCCAGTGGTCTCGTATTTTCCCACAGGGACGTGGGGAAGTCAACCCTCAAGGTGTGGCTTTCTACCGCCAGGTATTTGAAGCCATCAAGGCTAAGGGTATTCGCCTCTTAGTCAATCTCTATCACTTTGACCTGCCTTTTGCCCTTCAAGAAGATGGCGATGGTTGGGAAAATAAAGCAACTATTAAGGCTTATGAAGACTATGCTCGTTTCTGTTTTGAGACCTACGGTGACCTTGTGGACCAATGGATTACCTTCAATGAGCCTATCGTTCCTGTAGAGTTTGGCTATTTTTATGATGCCCATTATCCACATAAGGTGGATGCCAAAGCAGCGGTTAAGGTTGCCTATCATACACAACTGGCGAGCACTCTTGCAGTTAAGGCTTGTCATGAAGTCTTGCCTGGCTCTAAGATTGGGATTGTCCTCAACTTGACACCAGCCTATCCACGTAGCCAGCATCCTGCGGATGTCAAGGCTGCTCGTATTGCCGATCTCTTCCAAGCACAATCTTTCCTAGATCCGTCAGTTTTGGGAGCTTATCCAGAAGAGTTAGTGGAAATTTTGTCTGAGCATGACTTGTTACCAGAATACACAGCCGAAGAATTGGAACTCATTCGTGAGAACACCGTTGACTTCCTAGGAGTCAATTACTATCAGCCTTTGCGTGTTATGGCGCCACGTTTTGCTAAGCATCCTGATAGTCCACTATTACCAGAACATTTCTATGAACCTTACGTTATGCCAGGTCGTAAGATCAATCCACACCGCGGTTGGGAAATCTACGAGCAAGGAATTTACCATATCGCTCAAAACATCAAGGAAAACTATGGCAATATCGAGTGGATGTTGACAGAAAATGGGATGGGTGTTGAAGGTGAGGATAAATTCCGTGAAAATGGCATGATACAAGATGACTACCGTATCGACTTTGTCAAAGGTCATCTTCGTGAGCTTCATCGTGCTATCGAAGACGGTGCCAACTGTAAAGGATACTTGATCTGGACCTTTATCGACTGCTGGTCATGGCTCAATAGTTACAAAAATCGCTATGGTTTGGTCGAGCTAGACTTAAAAACACAAGAGCGTCGCCTGAAAAAATCAGGCCACTGGTTCAAAGAACTCAGCGATAACAATGGATTTTAAGCAACTTTTTATATAGATTCAAAAAACCATTGGAACTTCTCAATTTGAGAACTTCCAATGGTTTTTCTTGTTTTTATAATAGTCCGATAAAAAGCATCAAGGCTGATAAAGCAATGAAAGCTAGGGTTGCAAGACCACGTTGGCCTGGGCTGTATATCTTTCGTTCGCCTAGAACTGGGAAGACGATAGCTAGTAATGCGCCACCGACAGCTCCACCTACGTGTCCAGCAAGGCTGATCCCAGGCATTAAAACACTTCCTACTAGGTTGATGACCAAGAGGGAGAGGTAGGATTGACCAAGCTGTTGAAGATAGGGGTTGCGTGAGGCATAACGGAGAACGACAATAGAAGCGAACATACCATAGAGGGCAGTTGAAGCACCAACAGTAATGGCATTGGGACTAAAAACGAGGACAAAGAGATTTCCCATCATACCTGATAGAAGGTAGATAAAGAAAAACTGTTTGGAACCAAAGATTTGCTCCATCTGACGTCCCAAGAAGTAAAGGGATAGCATATTGACTAAAAAGTGCTCCAAGCCAATGTGGACAAAGGTTGCTGAGAATAAGCGCCAGATTTGTTCAGGCATGGCCTTGATTGCTGGGGGATAAACAGCTCCGAATTTATACAAGGTGGCTGCGCTTGTGTAATTGAAACCACTAGTTAGAAACATGAGTATAAAAACCAGGGTTGTCACGAGTAGAAAGAAGCTCGTGGCAGGATACCGACGATCAAAAATTTCTTTCATAGATGAGTACCTCCTCAACAGGAATATCGTGTGGATAAGGATGGAAGTCCTGAATCTGACAAGGATAAAGTGTGCTGATGGTGTGACCAGTAAAATGCTCCAAGTAGCGGTCGTAATAGCCACCTCCATAGCCAACTCGATAGCCAGAAGGATTGAAAGCTAAACCGGGAACATGGATCAAGTCAATCTGAGAAGGTTCAAAGACAATAGCTTCCCCCTGAGGTTCAAGGAGACCAAAAGAATTTTTTTCAAGTTTCTCTGGTTCATAGAGCACCAGGTCCATTTTCCCTTGTGGATAAGTTTTGGGAATGAGAATAGTCTTCCCATCTTTTTGAGCTTGTTCAATGAGCTCAGCTGTCTGAAATTCATGAGGAAAAGACAGGTAAGTGGCGATGGTTTTTGCTTCCTTGTAGAAGGGATGTAGGAGTAGTTGCTCAGTCAACCAAGCGTCCATGACTTCCTTTTCTTCGGCTGATAGAGACTTAAGTCCTTGCAAGACCTGCTTGCGTAAGCTTTTTTTCATAATTTAATTTACTCCGCAGCTTTCTTGGCTAAAAAGCTTGATACAGCCTCGACACCGATTGCCAGAGCTTCTTCCTTAGGACTCATCTTTGGATGGTGAAGAGCATAGGGACTATCAATTCCAAGCCAGAACATGACACCAGGAACCTTTGATAGAAGATACCCAAAGTCTTCCCCTGTCATGGCAGGTTCGATGTCGATTAGTTCAATGCCCTCTTTTTCATCAAAGAAGGTCATCAATTCCTGGGCTAATTCAGGGTTGTTTTCGACAGGTAGGTAACCTCCCTGCTTGAGTTCAACTTCCACTTCCATATCAAAAGCAGCTGCCACACCTTTAGCGATGGCTTTGACACGTTTTTGAACCAAGAGACTCATGCTATGTGTAAGAGCTCGAATGGTTCCATGCAAGAAAGCTGTATCAGCGATGACATTATTGGTTGTACCAGCTTGAAAAACACCGAAAGTGACAACAGCTCCCTCGATAGGATCGACATTACGGCTGACAACCGACTGAACTTGAGTCACAAAATAGCTAGCTGCAACCAGAGCATCGTTTGCTTCATGTGGAAAGGCAGCGTGACCACCTTTACCCTTGAAACGAATCTTGACTTCGCAAGTTCCTGCAAAGAGTGTATGGGTATTGGTCGCAATTTGTCCAACTTTTAAGTCCGGACGAACATGAAGTCCATAGAATTGGTCAGGCAGCCAGTCACCAAAGGCATCATCTTCATACATGAGCATACCGCCTGCCTCATTTTCTTCCGCAGGTTGAAAGAGAAAGAGGAGGTTGTTTTTTGGTTGTTTTTCTAAAGCACGTTCGAGACTTCCAAGTGCAATGGTCATATGAAAATCATGCCCACAAGCATGCATGCGATCTGGATATTGAGAGGCAAAAGGAAGACCAGTTTGTTCAACGATTGGGAGTCCATCAATATCTGTCCGCCAACCAATGGTACGTTCTGGCTGACTTCCTTGTAAGTATACTAAAATACCTGTTCGCCAAGTACGAATCTGAACAAAATCCTTACCAGCTGTTAATTTCTCAATAACATTGAGTAAATAAGCGTGAGTCTTGAATTCTTCTAAACCAATCTCCGGAATTTGGTGAAGATCGCGTCGAGTTTGAATTAAATCTAACATATCTAATTTCCTTCTATTAATACGATAAAGAGGCTGGAAATATTTCCGCCTCTGTTACTAATTACAAGGTGCGAAGCGCATCCTCTAGCGCTGTTTTTTGTTGAGTTTGGCTATCAATTTCTTTGATGATACGAGCCGGAACACCTGCCACCACAACATTTTCTGGAACATCTTGAGTGACGATGGCACCTGCTGCAACAACAGATCCGCTACCGATTTGAACACCTTCGATAACCACAGCGTTAGCACCGATGAGTACATTATCACCGACACGAACAGGCTCTGCACTAGCTGGTTCGATGACACCTGCAAGAACAGCGCCAGCACCTACGTGACTATTTTTACCAACAATAGCACGTCCACCCAGAATAGCACCCATGTCAATCATAGTGCCAGCACCGATTTCAGCACCGATATTGATAACAGCCCCCATCATGATAACAGCATTGTCACCAATCTCAACCTGGTCACGGATGATAGCGCCTGGCTCGATACGAGCATTGATAGCACGTTTATCAAGGAGAGGTACAGCCGAGTTGCGAGCGTCTTGTTCAACAACATAGTCCTTGTTTTCTGTAAGTCCATCTAGAAGTGGAGCGATATCTTTCCAGTCTCCAAAGAGAACATTCCCAAGCTTGATAACAGAAGCAGGAATAGCTCCGGCAAGTTGTCCCTCAAAGGTCACTTTTACACTTGTCTTTTTCTCAGCATTTGCGATAAATTGGATAATTTCTTGTGCATTCATTTTTGTAGCAGTCATAGGTGTCTCCTCATTCTTTATAATGCTTACTATTCTACCAAAAAAGGCTTCAATTTTGAAGCCTTAAGTGTTAAAAGAAGATTCTTTCATTTTGTTTTTTGATTCTTCAATGGATAGAAAGATCATTGGGATGATAATCAAAATCATAGCCAGTAGCAGATACCCATCCAAGACTAAACCTAGAAAGAGAACGCTTAGAATAGCAGATGATAAAGGTTCGCTTGCACTAACGACTGACACCACCAAGGGAGAAACGAGCGAGACAGCCTTCATCGATAGGAAGAAAGCAAAGGCTGTTCCCAAAAAGGCAATAGTCAAACAAATACAGATACTGATGGCATCAACCTGGAAGCTAATCTTATAAACAGGATAGAGAAAATTACTAAAAATCCCAGCGATAATCATTCCCCAGCCAACAGTAGGCACAAAACCGTATTTTTTAGCAAAGCGTTGGGGTAAGATGACATTGAACATGACACCTAGTGCACTGAGAAGTCCTGTCAGTAAAGCAAGTGGTGTAATTGATAATTTGGATAGATCTCCTTTGGTAGCCATCAAAAAGACCCCAACCATAGTGACCAAGACATAAAAAATAGCACTTTTAGAAGCTTTTTTCTTGTAGATGATGCGATTGTAAAAGAGGATAAAGACAGGACTGATAAATTGGAGGATGGTTGCAGTTGTAGCGTTGGAGTACTCCACACAGAGATAAAAGAAAAATTGTACGGAGAAGATCCCTAAGATAGCATAGGCGAGAAAAGGAAGGTAGTTGTTTCGATTTCTCCAGATATCGAAAAGCTGGAACCGGAGTTTAAGGCTAGATAAGATGATTACGAAACTACCTGCGACGAGTAAACGCATAGAAGTAATCCACCCTGAAGAGACCTGATAATGTGAAAAAAAGTACTCTCCAAAGATTCCGCAGATTCCCCAGATCAAGCCAGATAGGAGAGAATAAATGGTTCCCTTAAAAATATTCTTTTGATAGTTATTCATGTTGCTATTGTACCATGAAAGGAAGAAAGAAAAAAGAGAGTGGAGAAAAATCATTTCATTTCCACTCTCAATAATTGTGACGTTTATACTCAATGAAAATCAAAGAGCAACCTA
>NZ_KV804181.1:0-16042 GCF_001811305.1 Streptococcus sp. HMSC056C01 | reverse complement strand
ACGTGGTTTGAATTTGATTTTCGAAGAGTATTAGTTAGCGCCGTTGATTGCTACTTCTGCTATTGGAACTAGAGCTACTATTACTGTTCCCGTTACTATTAGAAGTATTATTACGATTATTATTGTTGTTGTTATTGTTATTATTGTTACTGTTACTGCTATTGCTATTGTTTGATGAGGAAGAAGATGCTTTAGGCAGACTTCCTAAAATGGTGTTCCAAGCATTTTGGTAGTCAGAATCGCTTCCACCAATAGCAAATTTGTAGCTAGTAGTTGGAGCACCAGCTTGGTTTGCCCAGTAGCTAGTCACCGTTTCTCCGCTCAGATTAATTTCTTTTCCATTAATAGTCACCTTTCCTGGCTTTTGACCAGTTGATTTGAGGACTTGTGATGAAGTGACACTTGAATCGAGTTTGAAACGTTCTGAACCCCAAGCAGAAGGGGCTGCTTGCTGAATGGCATTTACCAGATGAGCCATATATTTTGCATTGCGGTAGTAAGCTCCCTGGGCTAGAGAACTGTTGTCGTCATGTCCAACCCAGCCTCCCAGAGTTAATCTTGGAGTAGAGACCATGAGCCACATATCTCCTTCTTCATTGCTTGTACCAGTTTTTCCGATCCAGTCAGCACCTGCTAGACTGGAATTGATAGAAGTCAGATCCGTTTGGAAGCTTGTAGTAACTCGAGATGAAAGTACATCTCTTAGCAAACTCTGCATAATGGTTGCGGTAGCTTTAGAGTAAACTTGGATAGGTTTAGCCTGATGTTCATAGAGAACCTCGCCACTCGTTTTCTCAATTTTTGAGATCATGTATTTCTTATGATAGGTACCATTGTTAGCCAGTGTTTGGTATCCATTGGTATGCTGGGCTACAGTAACTTCAATTCCTCCTCCCATAGGAAGACTTTCAATGCCGTATTCTGGGATTTCATAGCCCATTTTTTCCATGTAAGAACGGACATCAACCCCTTTTTCACGGAGCATTCGGTAGGTCCAGTAGGCTGGGATGTTCCAAGAATAGTTCAGAGCTTCTTTAAGGTCTATCATGGCTGTTCCAGGACTGTTGACATGCATGATTGGAGTTCCGTTAGAGAAGTTTGTTGGATAGTTAGAGAGGATGCTAGCACTTCCCATAAGCCCTTGGTCGATAGCAATACCGTAGGCCAATAGTGGCTTGGTAGTGGAGGCAGGGGAACGTTTGGTATCGAAGGCGTGATTGTTTTGATTGGTCTGATAATCTCGTCCACCTACAAACCCTAAAATCGCCCCAGTTTGATTGTCCATCAAGACATTCCCGACTTCAGGTTGACCCGAGCTATCATTTAGAAGGTATCCGTAGTTTGTTACGGCATTTTGCATAGCAGTATGAATCGTTTTATCGATGGTAGTTGTAATTCGGTAACCACCGTTTTGGATTTCTTTTTCAGCCAATTCTTGATAAGATTTTCGGATAGATTCGTTCTGTAGTTCTTGGTCAGAAACATTGTCCTTTTGCACCAGATAATCATACATAATCTTGGTAGCCTCATCGAGTGCAGTGAAGTAGAGGAAGCCTTTAGAGGTAACGCTAGCATTTTCTGCTGGCAAGAAATCTTGCTTAATGTCATAAGCCTTGTAGGTTTCATAGTCTTGCTGGCTGAGGGCTCCTGTTCGATACATATTGTAGAGAACATCTTTTGAGCGCTTAATACCGAGTTCAATATCTTCCTCGCTCTTCATCTCACCAGTAGACTCGTAAGGTGAGTAGGAAATAGGGCTTTGTGGTAAACCTGCTAGGAAAGCCGCTTGAGGGATGGTCAGTTTGCTTGCATCCACACCAAAAATCCCTTTGGCAGCCTGTTGAGCCCCTGCTATATTTTGACCTTTATTGTTACGACCAAAAGGAGCGACGTTGAGATAGGTTGTTAGGATTTCGTCCTTGCTCATGGCTCTTTCTAAGGCCAAGGCGTCAACGATTTCACTGGCTTTACGGGCAAGCGTAGGAGCATCACCAACTACTTGTTGTTTGATGAGCTGTTGTGTTAGGGTAGATCCTCCACTGGAAGAACCAAGTCCGATGAATTTTCCTAGACTGGCGCGAATAACCGCTTTAGGAACAACACCGTTGTGCTCTGCAAAGTGTTCATCCTCGGTTGCAACGATAGCTTGCTTGAGATTATCTGAGATGTCATCTGATGACACAGATGTGCGAAGTAGATCGCTTTCAATAGCGCTAATCATGGAACCATCTGCATAGCGAATTTCAGAGATGGATGAAATATTATTGACCTGCTTGATCAAATCCTCCGTTTGAGGGACACTAACTTGATCAAAGAGAGAAACAGCATAACCTAAGGCAACCCCTGTTCCAAGGAGACCGCCAATAAAAGCTAGGATGAAAAGTGTGTTAAAAGTTGCTTTTATACCAAGTAAGATATTGGTCAATAGAGTCCAAATATCGAATGGTGTTTGAGTTTTCTTTTTCTGCTTAGAGTTTTTTCCACTCTTTTTCTTTGCATTCATTTTAGAAACTGTTAATTTTAGAGACCGAAGTAAGGCCAGTCCTTTTTGTTTGATTCTTGTTACATGTTTGTTCATAGAATTCCTCACTCTTTATTATTATACCATAAAAGCAATTATTGCAAGAAATTAGGCTTAGAATAGGGATTTGGATAGGGATTGGAGTTCGAAATTTAGACATTGAAAAAAGCCAGATTTGAGCTAAATCTGACTGTTTGACAAATTGTTTATTTTTCTCCTGAAAGTTCTTTTCCTAGATCAATCAAGTAGTCCTTCAAGTGGTCTTTGACTTGTGGATGTTTAAGAGCGTATTCGATGGAAGTCTTCATAAACCCAAACTTATCTCCGACGTCGTAACGTGAGCCTTTAAACTCGCGAGCAAATACTCGTTGAGTTTTGTTGAGTGTATCGATAGCATCTGTTAGTTGGATTTCATTTCCCGCACCAGGTTTTTGACTTTCGAGGATGCCGAAAATCTCTGGTGTGAGGAGATAACGGCCAATAATGGCTAGATCACTTGGTGCGTCTTCAGGTGCTGGTTTTTCAACGAAGGTTTCAACGCTGTAAAGTCCATCTTTTCCTTCGCCTTGAGGAGCGATGACTCCGTATGAAGAAACTTCTTCATGTGGGACAGGCATGACGGCGATAGTAGAAGCATGAGTCTTCTCATAATCGTTCATGAGTTGCTTGGTCAGTGGAACAGCCTTGTCATCTGTGATATCCATGAGGTCATCTCCAAGCATAACCACAAAGGGTTCATTCCCGACGAAAGCTTTGGCTTGTAAGACGGCATCTCCAAGTCCACGTGGGTGTGTTTGACGGATGAAGTGAAGGCGCATGCCAGTTGTTTCGTCAACTAGTTTCAAAAGGTCGGTTTTTCCTTTTTCCTTGAGGTTGTATTCTAGTTCAAAGTTTGAGTCGAAATGGTCTTCGATAGAACGTTTTGACTTTCCTGTTACCACAAGAATGTCCTCAATTCCAGATTTAAGAGCTTCTTCGACGATGAACTGGATGGTTGGTTTATCAACGATTGGCAACATTTCTTTGGCCAAAGCTTTGGTAGCAGGAAGGAAGCGAGTTCCAAGTCCTGCAGCAGGGATAACGGCTTTTCTAACTTTTTGCATCATGAGATTCCTTTCTAAATGTGGGTTAAGACCACTCGTTCTCTGCCTTGAACTCATTGCTCATGAGTTCAGAAACGGCATCCTTAATATTAACATTTTCATAAATAACTTGGTAAATGGCTTGAGTAATAGGCATATAAACTCCTAGCTCTTGTGCTAATTCGTAAGCAGCTTTGGTTGTTGAAATTCCTTCAATGACCATTCCCATATTTGCTTCGATATCTGCCAAGGCTTCGCCACGCCCAAGAGCATCTCCAGCACGCCAGTTACGTGAGTGGACAGAAGTTCCGGTAACGATTAAATCTCCAACTCCAGAAAGTCCACTGTATGTTAATGGATTTGCTCCAAGTTTAACACCCAGACGGGTAATTTCTGCCAGTCCGCGCGTGATAATAGCAGCTTTTGCATTATCCCCAAATCCAAGTCCATGAAGGGCACCTGCACCAACGGCAATGATATTTTTAAGAGCACCAGCTGTTTCCACTCCGATCACATCTGTATTGGTATAAAGGCGGAAGTAGTGGTTGCTAAAGAGTTTTTGAACATATTGAGCAGTCTGTAAATCTTTAGAAGCAGCCGTAATCAAGGTAATATCACGTACAATCGTTTCTTCTGCATGGCTAGGACCAGATACAACCACAATCTCACTACGCAATTCTTCAGGGATTTCTTCTTCTAGGATGGTTGAAAGACGTTTGTGGCTATTGGGTTCGAGGCCTTTTGAAGCATGCATGACCACCACTTTATGATCCAAAACAGCAGCCACTTGTTGAGCCACCAATCTAGTTACCTTGGTTGGCACCACAAACAAGACAGCATCAACCCCCTTTAAGGTTTCTGCCAAATCATGATAGGCAACAATTTTTTCGTCTAATACAATATCCTTAAAATAGCGTTTGTTAGTATGTTGTGTATTAATTTCATCAATTTGATCAGGAATATTTCCCCAGATACGCACTTGGTGTCCGTTGTCATTAAGAACTTGTGACAAGGCAGTACCCCAAGAACCAGGCCCTAAAATAGCGATGGTTTGTTTGTCCATATTTTCCTCCTTCTGAGAAAGCACTTTCCTATATTCTACCATAAAAAGCCCTATCATGCATCTATATTATTTATGAAGAATTAATTGAATGATAAATTATATATGTTAGAGAATTTTTAGAATTTATTTGTAAAATAGTCTAGTTTTCAAAGGGAGAAACGATAAAAAACACGAAAAGAGGAACAATATTCCCCCTAAAAATGGTATAATAGGAGCATCACGAAAATTGGAGAGACGCTATGAGTTTTTACAATCATAAAGAAATCGAGCCTAAGTGGCAAAAATACTGGGCTGACAATCACACTTTTAAGACAGGAACAGACGCTTCAAAACCTAAGTTTTATGCACTCGACATGTTCCCTTACCCATCTGGAGCGGGTCTTCACGTAGGACACCCAGAAGGTTACACAGCGACTGATATCCTCAGCCGTTTTAAACGTGCGCAAGGCTACAATGTCCTTCACCCAATGGGCTGGGATGCTTTTGGTTTGCCTGCAGAGCAATACGCTATGGATACAGGAAATGACCCGGCGGAATTCACAGCAGAAAACATTGCCAACTTCAAACGCCAAATCAATGCGCTTGGATTCTCTTACGACTGGGATCGTGAAGTTAATACTACAGATCCGAACTACTACAAGTGGACACAATGGATTTTCACCAAGCTTTACGAAAAAGGCTTAGCCTATGAAGCGGAAGTGCCAGTAAACTGGGTTGAAGAATTGGGTACAGCTATCGCCAACGAAGAAGTTCTTCCAGATGGAACCTCTGAGCGTGGAGGCTATCCAGTTGTCCGCAAACCAATGCGCCAATGGATGCTCAAAATCACTGCCTATGCAGAGCGCTTGCTCAATGACTTGGATGACCTTGACTGGCCAGAGTCTATCAAGGACATGCAACGCAACTGGATTGGTAAATCAACTGGTGCCAATGTCACTTTCAAAGTAAAAGGAACAGATAAGGAATTCACCGTCTTTACCACTCGTCCAGATACACTTTTTGGTGCGACCTTCACTGTTTTGGCGCCTGAACATGAACTAGTAGATGCCATCACGACACCTGAACAAACTGAGGCTGTGGCAGACTACAAACACCAAGCCAGCCTTAAATCAGACTTGGCTCGTACTGACCTTGCTAAGGAAAAAACAGGAGTTTGGACTGGAGCTTATGCCATCAATCCTGTCAATGGCAAGGAAATTCCAATCTGGATTGCGGACTACGTTCTTGCTAGCTACGGAACAGGTGCTGTTATGGCTGTACCTGCTCATGACCAACGTGACTGGGAATTTGCTAAACAATTTGACCTTCCAATCGTAGAAGTGCTTGAAGGAGGCAACGTTGAAGAGGCTGCCTACACAGAAGATGGCCTTCATGTTAATTCTGACTTCCTAGATGGATTGAATAAAGAAGACGCCATTGCTAAAATTGTGGCTTGGTTGGAAGAAAAAGGCTGTGGTCAAGAAAAAGTGACCTACCGCCTCCGCGACTGGCTCTTTAGCCGTCAACGTTACTGGGGTGAACCAATCCCAATTATTCATTGGGAAGATGGAACTTCAACAGCTGTTCCAGAAAGTGAATTGCCACTTGTCTTGCCAGTAACCAAGGACATCCGCCCTTCAGGTACTGGTGAAAGCCCACTGGCCAACTTGGCAGACTGGCTTGAAGTGACTCGTGAAGATGGGGTCAAGGGTCGTCGTGAAACAAACACCATGCCACAATGGGCTGGTTCAAGCTGGTACTACCTCCGCTATATCGACCCACACAATACTGAGAAATTGGCTGATGAGGACCTTCTCAAACAATGGTTGCCAGTCGATATCTATGTGGGTGGTGCGGAGCATGCTGTTCTTCACTTGCTTTATGCTCGTTTCTGGCACAAATTCCTCTATGACCTCGGTGTTGTTCCAACTAAGGAGCCATTCCAAAAACTCTTTAACCAAGGAATGATCTTGGGAACAAGCTACCGTGACCACCGTGGCGCACTTGTGGCAACTGACAAGGTTGAAAAACGTGACGGTTCATTCTTCCATGTGGAAACAGGGGAAGAGTTGGAGCAAGCACCAGCTAAGATGTCCAAATCCCTCAAGAACGTTGTCAACCCAGACGATGTGGTGGAACAATACGGTGCGGATACCCTTCGTGTCTATGAAATGTTCATGGGACCACTTGATGCTTCCATCGCTTGGTCTGAAGAAGGTCTGGAAGGAAGCCGTAAATTCCTTGACCGTGTTTACCGTTTGATTACAAGTAAAGAAATCGTTGCGGAAAACAATGGCGCTCTTGACAAGGTTTACAACGAAACCGTTAAATCTGTTACAGAGCAAATCGAGTCTATGAAATTCAACACAGCCATTGCCCAACTCATGGTCTTTGTCAATGCAGCAAACAAGGAAGACAAACTCTATGTAGACTACGCCAAAGGATTTATCCAATTGATCGCCCCATTTGCACCTCACTTGGCAGAAGAACTCTGGCAAACAGTCGCAGCAACAGGTGAGTCTATCTCTTACGTGACTTGGCCAACATGGGACGAAAGCAAATTGGTTGAAGACGAAGTCGAAATCGTTGTCCAAATCAAAGGAAAAGTCCGTGCTAAACTTATGGTCGCGAAGGACCTTTCTCGCGAAGAATTGCAAGAAGTGGCTCTGGCTAACGACAAAGTTAAGGCAGAGATTGATGGCAAAGAAATTGTGAAAGTGATTGCGGTACCGAATAAATTAGTTAACATTGTTGTTAAATAACCAATTTATTTGCTCATTTGCAACCTCAAACAGTTCCCCAAACTGTTTGAGCCAACTAAACTCGTAAATATCGTAACGAAATAAATTTAAAAGTCCTTCAGAGTTCAGCTCTGGAGGTTTTTTTAGGCTCAGCTTGACAATACATAGCATTTTTGTTAATATCATTAACAAAAGAGAGACGCTATGAGTAAGAAAGAACTGCATAAGTTTAATAATCGTTTTAACAGCTTTGCTTTAGCTTTTGAACAGTTGAAAAAAGCTCAGCATAGGAACAGTATTGATAAATCAATCACTATTAATGAAGTCCATTTGATCGACCTGATAGGTCGCAATCAGCCTGTGAATCTAGTGAAATTATCTGAGTTACTTGAAGTGTCTAGGAGTGCTATTACTCAGAGTGTTAGACGTTTAACCAAGAAAGACCTCGTTGCTTTTAAATTTGCATCGGATAATGAAAAAAATAAATATCTGATATTATCCAAAAAAGGTGTTGACGTTTTTAATATCCATAAAGAGCAGCAAGAACATATTGAAAAGGCCATTTTTTCAGTTTTAAGAAACTATAGTGAGGAGGATCTTCAAATGGTTATGAAACTGATGGATGATGTTGAACAGGTATGGCAAGAATTGCCGTGGTAAAAATCACGGTAATTTTAAAACTATATTGTTAATTATATTAACAAAAAGAGGAAGATATGAATATACAAATTGAACTGATCTCAGAGTCTGATTTAGCAGACGAATCTTTTAATATTGTCATCGATGGCTTAAAACCAAGAGAAACCTATCGAGTCGAAATGTATTTATCTGATTATTATTGTATCAATGCTCCGATGCTTTTAGCTCATGATGTTTTATGGAAATCAACAGCGACTTTTGTATCAGATAAGAATGGTATTATTGATATTTCACAAACTCCATCTTGTTCTGGCTCTTATGAAGATATTGTAACAATGGGGTTATTCTTTAATGCCAAGCCCCTGACCAATAGGAAAAAGAAACTTCCAAACTCTCTTTCTAAAATTCCCTTATTAGATCACTTTTTTGTGGAAATCAAAATTATACAAGGTAATACTGTCGTCGCAGAGAGAACTTTCACAAGACATTACATGAGTTCGCAAATTAGTCATCAAGATATTTACGGGAAACATTTTCAAGGGAGACTCTTTTATGATAAAAAGGCAATAAAAGCACCAGCATTGATTATTGTGAGCGGTAGTGAAGGAAGGATTGAAAAGGCACAGAATATAGCTCAGCTTCTATCTTCTAGAGGTTATATTTGCCTAGCAGTTGCCTACTTTGGTTTAGAGGGGTTGCCAAAACATTTGGAACGTATTCCTTTAGAGTGCCTTGTGGAAGCAAAGGATTATCTACGTCAGCATCATCAAGTAGATAGTGAAAGAATTGGAATCTATGGACGTTCTAAGGGAGCAGAGTTAGTTTTAGCTGAGGAGAGCATTTTTAATGACGTTCAATGTTTGGTACTAAATTCACCCTCTGATGTGGTGTATGAAGGAATAGAAGGGAAATGGAACTCTCATACTTCTTCTTGGACGTATTTGCAAAGAGAACTTCCCTATCATAAGTTTCGACTTAGAGATTATCTGTTCAGCAAACTTTTAAAAAAATCCTTCCCTAAAGATTGCTCTGCTAGGATAGATATTGGTCAAATGCATTCACCAATCTTATTGCTCGGAAGTACTGTTGATGAAATATGGGATACCTCGTCAGCAATTGATGAGATTGTTTCACACTATAAAGGACACCACATTACATTTAAAAAATACCATGAAACAGGTCACATGTTGACGGTGGCTTATCAACCAAATCATCGTTATCGAAAAGATTGGCGTTTATTGATGAAAGAGAGTAAGGATTCTTGGTTGGCTACGATTCATTTTTTTGATAGGTATTTGAAGAAGCAATAACATAAGATTATAAATATGCTATAATAGTTCCAACTAAGATAAAAACACAGTTCTGGTTGGTAGTCCAGACGTAGGCAAGCCTATCAGTAACCTTCCTCCTTGGTTGTCCATTCTTAGGGATAGATTTAAGGAGGTGCTGTTGTGGAAACAATTTCAATTGGATTGACAGTTTATTTTGAAGATGGATTTTGGCATGGTTTGTTTGAACAAGTGTATCGAGAAACTTATCAAGTTTGTCGTGTGACATTTGGTCAGGAGCCAAAAGATGATGAAATTCTAGAGATTTTACAGACTCAGTTTACTCAATTATCTTTTAGTCCAGAAACTACAGTTAAGCAACATGTAAAAATCAAGAATCCTAAACGATTACAACGAATGGTGAGGAAACAAGTAAATCAAAAAGTTTCTTCCAAGTCGAAAGAACTATTGCAGTTGCAGTATGAGGAAAGGAAAAAGATTTCAAAACATCAATCTAGTGTCCAAAAGCAATTGCTCAAACAAGAGAAATTCGAACGCAAACAGCAAAAACGTAGAGAGAAGCACAGGGGGCATTAACTCACTTGTTTCCATATTTGATCAATCCTCCATAGACTGGAGGATTTTTTGAATATTATGTGTGAGATGTGATATACTATTCACATCTTTAAACTTATAAGTGTGAGATAAGGAGAAAGCTATGCCTGTAAATGAATATGGTCAGATGATTGGTGAACCTGTAGACGATACACCTGAAGTGTTACCGTCGCTTGTACGGATAGAAGGACAGTATACGATTATCGAAGCTCTGTCAGTGGAAAAGCATGCGGAGGATTTGCTGGCTGTTTATGGTCCAGAATCACCTCGAGAGATGTGGACCTATCTCTTTCAACCACCAGTAGAAAATCTTGAAGAATTAATTGTTGCTTTAAAGCAGATGATTGAGCGCAAGGATCGCTTCTATTATGCGATTATCGATAAAGTGACTGGAAAGGCGCTGGGGACTTTTTCTCTCATGCGCATTGACCAAGCCAATCGCGTGATTGAAGTTGGCGCGGTGACATTTTCTCCGGCTCTTAAACAGACCAGGATGGGAACAGAAGCCCACTATTTGCTAGCTCGTTATGTCTTTGAAGAACTCAACTATCGCCGTTATGAGTGGAAATGTGATGCACTAAATCTACCTTCTAGAAAAGCGGCAGAACGTTTGGGTTTTATCTACGAAGGCACTTTCCGTCAAGCTGTTATTTATAAAGGGCGTACTAGGGATACGGACTGGATGTCTATGATTGATAAGGACTGGCCAAAGGTCAAAGCTCGTTTTGAATCGTGGTTGAGTCCAGATAATTTTGATGAAAATGGGGAGCAGTTGAAATCCCTTAGAGAATGTTAGAAAGGTTTGTTATGATTAAGATTACAAAAGAAACATCTGTTTCACTTGATGACGTTTTGCATCTCTACCAGGCAGTTGGTTGGACAAATTATACCAATCAGCCTCAAATGTTAGCCCAGGCTCTGACTCATTCACTGTCCATTTATCTAGCGCGTGATGGTGAGGAAATCGTTGGTCTAGTTCGCTTGATTGGAGACGGTTTTTCTTCGGTTTTTGTCCAGGATTTGATTGTCTTGCCTACTTATCAGCGTCAAGGAATTGGCAGCACCTTGATGAAGCAGGCTTTATCCGATTATAAGGATACCTACCAAATCCAACTAGCGACAGAAGAGTCTGAAAAGACTCTTGGATTTTATCGTTCCTTAGGTTTTGAAACCTTGTCTAGCTTCCAGTGTACGGGCATGATTTGGGTGGACCGAAAAAAATTAAAATAATCTTTTTCACTTAAGCTAACTTTAAGTCTTACCCTGTATCATGTAATTATTAAATAAAGACCTCCTAACTTTATTTAATGGAAATCCTAAAACTTTTTTCATCATAATCTCCCTAAAGAAGTCACCAAATTCGGTGGCTTTTTTCTTGTTTGCTTTTAGCAATTTTTAATCAGTATTTTTCATTTTTGAACAAAATTAAAAAACTAGAAATTCTTAAGTTAACTTTAAGCCTGCTTGTGTATCATGTAACCATTAAATAAAGACCTCCCAATACTCTTCGAAAATCTCACCATACTTCGTTAGAGTCGACTTACCTAACTTTAGTTATGCTTGCGTCGCTCTGCCTAGTCTGATTTCGATTTTCATTGAGTAACCTTTATTTAATAGAAATCCTAAACTTTTCTTTTTCATAATAATCTCCCTAATGAAGCCACCAAATTCGGTGGCTTTTTTGTTTGTGGGCTGGATTTTTGCTATAATAGGAGCATGAGTAGAATTTTAGATAATGAAATCATGGGCGATGAGGAGTTGGTAGAACGTACCCTTCGTCCCCAATATTTACGTGAATATATCGGTCAAGACAAGGTTAAAGACCAGCTTCAAATCTTTATTGAAGCAGCAAAAATGCGTGACGAGGCGCTAGACCATGTTCTTTTGTTTGGCCCTCCAGGTCTCGGGAAAACAACCATGGCTTTTGTCATTGCCAATGAACTGGGAGTCAATCTCAAACAAACGTCTGGTCCCGTTATCGAAAAAGCCGGTGATCTGGTAGCGATTTTGAATGACTTGGAGCCAGGAGATGTTCTTTTCATTGATGAGATTCATCGCTTGCCTATGTCGGTGGAAGAGGTGCTTTACAGTGCTATGGAAGACTTCTACATCGACATCATGATTGGTGCGGGGGAAGGTAGTCGCAGTGTCCATCTGGAATTGCCACCTTTTACCTTGATTGGTGCGACGACACGAGCAGGGATGCTGTCAAATCCTCTTCGTGCGCGTTTTGGGATTACTGGTCACATGGAGTATTATGCCCATGATGACTTGACAGAGATTGTCGAGCGGACGGCAGATATTTTTGAGATGGAAATTACTCATGAGGCAGCTTCTGAGTTGGCTCTCCGTAGCCGTGGAACTCCTCGTATCGCCAATCGTCTCCTCAAGCGCGTGCGCGACTTTGCGCAGATTATGGGCGATGGCTTGATTGATGATGTGATTACGGATAAGGCTTTGACTATGTTGGATGTAGACCATGAAGGCTTGGACTATGTGGACCAGAAAATTCTCCGCACCATGATTGAGATGTACGGTGGCGGTCCTGTCGGGCTAGGAACTCTTTCGGTAAATATCGCCGAAGAGCGTGAGACGGTAGAAGATATGTATGAACCTTACCTGATCCAGAAAGGCTTTATCATGCGGACTCGTTCAGGTCGGGTCGCGACAGCTAAGGCATATGAACATTTGGGGTATGAATACATTGAAAAATAAGGCTGAAATTTTAGATTCTTTCAGAGAAAATCCTGATATGATGGCTATTCTGACTATCATCCGTGACTTGGAATTAAATGATTCCTGGTTGGCAGCAGGTTCGGTCCGAAATTTTATCTGGAATCTCTTGTCAGACAAGCCAGCTTTTGACCGTGAAACGGATGTGGATGTGATTTTCTTTGATCCAGATGTGAGTTATGAGGAAACGCTGGCTATAGAGAACAAGTTGAGGGAGGACTTTCCTCAGTATCAGTGGGAGCTGAAAAATCAGGTCTATATGCATCAGCATAGTCCCCATACGCCTCCGTATAGAAATTCCTGCGATGCCATGAGTAAATATCCTGAACGTTGTACGGCAGTCGGACTTCGCTTGAATGTTGACGCAACTTTTGAGCTCTTTGCTCCTTATGGTTTGGAGGATATTTTGAACTTTCAAGTTGCTCCGACTCCTCATTTCTTAGAGAATGAAGACCGGATGAAGCTCTATCAAAAGCGTTTATCTAAGAAAAATTGGCAAGAAAAATGGAAAAATCTCACATTTAAAAATACTTAAGGAAACTTTAAGATAGGAGCTGTATACTTGTCTCATAAGTTAAGAAGACCTTAACTTTAACTCCTAAAACTTTTTCATAATAATCTCCCTATAAAAATTAAGTCGCCCAATCAGGTGGCTTTTTTTGGTGTGAACTAAAGTGTCATCTTATCACTGTTAAGATTATGGTAGAGGTGACAAAATCTGGAGGAATCAAACTAAACAAGTTTGAAAAAACAGGAACTCAAAGTTCACTGATATTCCTTTTACTTATAAAATGAAAAAAATGAAGCCTAGAAGGTTAAAATATGGTAAAAAATCGTCAAAAAGTTTAGACATATATGACAAAAATGTGCTATAATATAACGATTAAAACATTAGTCTATATTATAAATTTTGAATATATATGCTGATAAAGATGATAAAATAAGTAAAACTCCAAATTATAGCCATTATTTACAAAAAAATATAAATAAGACTTTGTTTTATAAAAAAACGAAATCCAAGGAGATTTTAAAAATGTTTTTTAGACGTCAGGAAGGACGATATAGAGAAACAGACCGAGTAACGAGGTATAAATTGATCAAGTCAGGGAAACACTGGCTTCGAGCATCTACCTCTCTTTTTGGTTTGTTCAAGGTTCTTCGTGGTAGTATTGATACAGCTCAAGTTACAACAGAAGTAGTTGAAGATCGTGTTTCAACATCCCTAACTGGGCTTGATATCCTCAAGGGGATAGCTGCGACGGGAACCGTCATAGGTGGAGGGATTGCGACTCAATCTCATGTCTATGCTAATGAACAGACTGCTGTCGAAAAAGTAGTTGAAGGTAAGGAAGTTCTTGCTAATGCAGATCAAACTACTTTGGGAACAGTTGGGCAAGGTGATCAAGAAACACCAACTTCAGATACAGCTTCTCAGTCATTAAGTGAGAGTGAATCTGCATCAGAATCAGCAAGCGCTTCAGTTTCAGCATCTGCTAGTACAAGTGCAAGTCAGTCAGCAAGCACATCAGCTTCAGAGTCAGCCTCAACGAGCGCTTCGGCCTCAGCGAGTACAAGTGCATCAGAATCGGCAAGTACATCGGCTTCAACAAGTATCTCTGCTTCATCAACTGTAGCAGGATCACAAACAGCTGCGAAAGAAACTGTAACCGAAGCTGGAAAGGATACAAGCTCGCTAACTGATAAAGTAGGTGAATCATCAGAAACGGCATCGACAGCTTTGGAGGGCAAGGTAACCCTTAATACCCTAATCTCAAAAGTAGAGAAAGTTGCAGATTCAACGACCAACTTCTCAGCTTCTGCAACGGATCTTGTAGCCACAACTGCCGCTACAGAAGCAACTGCTAAGAAGGTAGAAGAAGATCGCAAGAAACTTGCCAAACTTTCAGCTGAAATGGGTGAATATCTTGCAAAAGCAGTAGATTTGCCAGATACGGCCTCAGCGATTCTCAAAGTTCAGAATGCGATTATTGACATCGAAAATGCTTTGAAGGATCCGAATGCAGACCTAGGAGCAGTTGTCAAATCAGCTACTTCAGCTCGTAACTCTATCGCCAATGCTGTTTTACGTGCAAATTCAGGTCAACGTGATAGCCGTAATGGACAGGCAATGCCGACAGGGGAAAATCTCAGAGGCTTTGCACCTAAAACTCAGAATGAGCAAACAACAGCAAATATTGTGTCTGGGACTTTTACACCAACTAGTCGTGAGGTAAGATGGACAATCTCGATGCATGCCGATAGTCCTCTTACCTATGCAGGTTTGATTGCTAAAGTCGATCCAAATACGACAATCACAGCAGCCTATCTAAATGGTGTGAGAATGGACATGCAAAGTCGGCCCAACAATGAGTATGTTTTCCAAGGTCGTCATGGTCACAGTGCCAGAAAAAACTTGGATGCCACTATTGAGATTGTTGGAACAGCCAATAATAGCTCAACTCAGGCAACCTTGGAGGCACAAGTTGCGACAAGTAGTAGGGAGTTTTTAGCAAGTAACCCTCCTGGCAACTACACTTCTGTAATGACTTATCCTCCTGTTAAGACAGGGCCTAATACTACAAAACCAGTAAACCCAAGTGTTCCAGGTAATTCTAGGCAAACAGACAATCCACCAACTGTTACTATGCCATCGCGCATTGAGGTATATAATGATGATGCGGTAAACTATAATATTGACTTCAATGACGACAAAGGTTTGCGAGATTTTTCGCCAACAAGAAATCCAGAAATTAGAGGATTGAATGGAGAACATTTCCCAGGTGCTTATGGTTTTGCTACAGTTCAAACGAATAAAAAAGGTCAAGTAGTTGGATATGTTTTTGATAATAAAACATGGACTTCAAGAGTTTATGGAACTGTAGGTAGAATTGGTAACACTTGGAATCCTATGACACCTGGTGAATACACTGTTGAATATCAAGCAAGTGATAGTCCTGGAGTTCAGTGGGGAAAAGCAACTACAACATTTGTTATTAGAGGATTTAATGAACGTCAAGATCCTGTTAGTGGCGCGACAGTAGATGTTAAAAATCCTTCCGCACTAACACAAAAAGAAAAGGATCAAGTTCTTGAAAACTTTAAGCAGGCCAATACAAAGATTCTTTCGAGCACAGATTATGTAAAAGGTAAAGAAATTGGTTCGCTTGCTGTATCTGATAGTGGTGTGATTACAGTTACTTACCGTGATAAGACAGTAGATACTGTGAAAAGTAGCTTGAAGGACTTGACGTCTGAAAGTATCTCAGTTAGCAAGTCTATTTCTACAGCTGCGAGTCAAAGTGCCTCAGTAAGTACAAGTGCCTCAAAATCAGCTTCAACAAGTGCGAGCCAAAGTGCTTCAACAAGTGCATCTAAGTCAGCGTCGACAAGTGCAAGCCAAA
>NZ_KV804180.1:0-227 GCF_001811305.1 Streptococcus sp. HMSC056C01 | reverse complement strand
TTATCTTCTGGTAATTTTCTTCTATAAGTATTCAACAATTCATGAAGGGCGTAGTAATCATCCAACCACAATCCTCCTTCTGGTAGGCGATGGCTAATCTCCCCTACTTCTTCGTAGGCCATCCGGTCTAGGCGACGCTTTTGACTCTCTTGTTTTCTGACACTATCAAGGATTCGATTGCGAAATTTTGTTTTGAAGTAGACGTAGAGTTTCTTTTCTTCTTCCAC
>NZ_KV804178.1:0-1454 GCF_001811305.1 Streptococcus sp. HMSC056C01 | reverse complement strand
CCCAAACAGTGCTCTACCTCCAAGAATCTCTAATGTCGACGCTAGCCCTAAAGCTATTTCGGAGAGAACCAGCTATCTCCAAGTTCGTTTGGAATTTCTCCGCTACCCACAAGTCATCCAAGCACTTTTCAACGTGCCCTGGTTCGGTCCTCCAGTGCGTCTTACCGCACCTTCAACCTGCTCATGGGTAGGTCACATGGTTTCGGGTCTACGACATGATACTAAGGCGCCCTATTCAGACTCGGTTTCCCTACGGCTCCGTCTCTTCAACTTAACCTCGCATCATATCGTAACTCGCCGGTTCATTCTACAAAAGGCACGCTCTCACCCATTAACGGGCTCGAACTTGTTGTAGGCACACGGTTTCAGGTTCTATTTCACTCCCCTCCCGGGGTGCTTTTCACCTTTCCCTCACGGTACTGGTTCACTATCGGTCACTAGGGAGTATTTAGGGTTGGGAGATGGTCCTCCCAGATTCCGACGGGATTTCACGTGTCCCGCCGTACTCAGGATACTGCTAGGTACAAAGACTATTTTGAATACGAGGCTATCACTCTCTTTGGCTGATTTTCCCAAACCATTCTTCTATAGTCTTTGAGTCCACATTGCAGTCCTACAACCCCGAAGAGTAAACTCTTCGGTTTGCCCTTCTGCCGTTTCGCTCGCCGCTACTAAGGCAATCGCTTTTGCTTTCTCTTCCTGCAGCTACTTAGATGTTTCAGTTCACTGCGTCTTCCTCCTCATATCCTTAACAGATATGGGTAACAGGTAGTACCTGTTGGGTTCCCCCATTCGGAAATCCCTGGATCATCGCTTACTTACAGCTACCCAAGGCATATCGTCGTTTGTCACGTCCTTCTTCGGCTCCTAGTGCCAAGGCATCCACCGTGCGCCCTTATTAACTTAACCTTATTTTTCTGACCTTTCAGTCATAAACTCTTATTAATACTACAGCGTTTTCGGTTTATTTTCTTGTTACTATTTGATATAGATATTCAATTTTCAATGTGCATTACTTGGTGATCTCTCACCAATGGAGCCTAGCGGGATCGAACCGCTGACCTCCTGCGTGCAAAGCAGGCGCTCTCCCAGCTGAGCTAAGGCCCCACAAGACCTCTCAAGACTAAACAAGACCAATGTGCATTCCTTATCCTTAGAAAGGAGGTGATCCAGCCGCACCTTCCGATACGGCTACCTTGTTACGACTTCACCCCAATCATCTATCCCACCTTAGGCGGCTGGCTCCAAATGGTTACCTCACCGACTTCGGGTGTTACAAACTCTCGTGGTGTGACGGGCGGTGTGTACAAGGCCCGGGAACGTATTCACCGCGGCGTGCTGATCCGCGATTACTAGCGATTCCGACTTCATGTAGGCGAGTTGCAGCCTACAATCCGAACTGAGACTGGCTTTAAGAGATTAGCTTGCCGTCACCGACTTGCGACTCGTTGTAC
>NZ_KV804177.1:0-5509 GCF_001811305.1 Streptococcus sp. HMSC056C01 | reverse complement strand
TAGATTATACAATTTTTCAAACACATATAAAAACGTAGTTGAATTTATTTGTAATTACAAAAGGTAGAATCACACTCTGATTCTACCTTAAAACTCTATACAAATTTGATTTTTTCTGGTGAACCTAGTGAAGTAAATAATAAACTCTCAGGAAAAACATAATTATGTTTAAAAATATAATCAACTAAAATTCTTATTGATTCTGGAAAATTTTTAAAAAATTCTTGGTAAGCTTTATTTCTATATATGACACTTTGTTCCATTATCGACAGATATTCAGTATTATTTTTTAAACTACATTCAATACAGTATTTCATCACAAATTCCCCAAGAACAATAGGATCAATGTGACATTTAACACCCTTTTTATCTAAATATTCAATAATTGTATTAACTGGTTCAATGATATAATGTGTTCGTCGAGCTTGTAAAATAATATCAGACCAGTTCTTTATATAATCAGGCGATTGATCGGCCAAAAAATTTTTTAGATGTCTAAAAATAGACTCTATTAAACTAAATGTATATAAACCATCAACCGGGAAATATGTTGCTAATACTGATTGACTTCCTAACCCGAGAAACATATTTCCAATATTTAAATAATGAGAATCCAACACCTGTGTCTGACATGCCCCCAACATTGTGATAACAGGTACAACTTCTAAAGTATTTGATAACTCAATCATATCAATTTCATCATCACCAATATGAAGCTTACCAATCTGATATGGTTGATTTCTACTCATTTCAGGCATACTACCGTGCCCATAGTAAATAAAAAAAGTTGAAGGATTTTCATTCATCGTACGAATAAAGTCAGTTTTATTTCTAACTTCATAGTAATTAACACAATAGTTAGGAAAATATTCTTTCAATAATTCCCCTAATTTTTTCCCAATATTATATAGTCCGTCAGATACATTAAGACTATTAATTACTAAAAATGATGCATTAGCTTTTGGAATTTTTGTTATTAAATTATGTTTTGCAGAGTTTAATAGCATATTACCAGGAATAATTGGCAATCTGCTGATTGATTTTATTAAGCCTAGAGGAGTATCTTTATATTTAACCCATTCAATTGGTGCATCTGTAATGAATTTTATATGCTTCCCATGTTTAACAATTATATCGATAAAGCCATCATCTAATGATAACTTTAACTTCTCAGATATTTTATGGAAATTATTATTGAATTTTTCAATTTCTGATAAATTGGAATTCTTCATTATATTTTTAAACATATGCGAATACCACAAAGTAATATCTTTAGAAGGTAAGTTAGGCAAACGCACATACGGAGATTTTGTATCCAAAGTAAAATTAAGAGATAAAGAGTCTAAGATTAAATTTTCTAGAACTCTATCAGAAATTATTGATAGCATCTTTTCAATATCTTTGCTGTCCCCTATTCCATAATATCCTGAAAAATCATATATCTGCCGAAGAACTGATTTAGACAGTCGTAACTGAAACTCTCTATTTACCAAATCAACACTTGTTTTATTTACCATCGGCAAAACAAAAACCATATCTGTTCGATAAGATATTTCATCAAATCTCTTAAAAAAATAATCCGATAGATTCAAAAAATATTTTTCAAGAATATCAAAGTCTAAATCTGCAGTATCTATTGAATCATCCCATTTCCTTATAATTTCAATCAAAGAATCAATTCCTTTTTCATGTTTTGCAAGATATATGATATACTTTTCTGCAATTAGGAGCTTTAAATAATATTTCAAATCACTTATCGCTTGTTCCTCTGCCACTAGTTTTTCTTCTGTTGTTAGGTTATCAAATGGTTTTGGTTCCTGCCCATTTTCAAATATAGATAGGTACAAACCTCTATTACGATTGATTGCAATCTCTAAAGGTCGCAAAAAGCGCTTTTGAGGTATGCTAATCGGCTCAATTTTTGTTTTATCAGAGATTGTAACTTTATTATCTAATATCTGACTAGCATTAATGCTATTTTTTTCAACAATCAATTGTAGTTTGCTGAAAGGAATCTCTACTCCATCTGTTAAAAAAATCACAGGTAGTGTTGTTTCTTGTATTTGTTCAATAATAGGATGATCTTTTAATTCTTCAGGAATGAAAACGCAGCCTAAAGGAGTTTGTTTAATTAAATCTATAATACCCTCTGTATTCTTAATTAACAGCTCTATGTTTATGTATTCCGTAATATAATTTGGTTCTTCAACAAATGAGGATAGAGGCCAAGGAAGAACTAACTCTTCAAAACTTTTAGGTATATGAGCAACTAAATACCTTGATTGAGTATGAGTCACAATGTTCCTATTAAAACGATAGGAGAATGTGTCTCTCTCAATAAAATTTGGATTATCATGATTATTTGTAGTTAAAAAATAACTTACAAATGGTATGTTTAAAAACTGTTCTGTCATAATATTTCTTTTACTTTATCTTCTTATAATCTATGATATCTTTTTGATTTACAAAATAGAGATTCCCTCTCGTACGAGTACACGCAACATAAAATTTACTTTTGGTTTGTGAAGGAAGTTCATTCAAGCGATCAGCTGCGAATAATTTGTATGATGTTGGATTTAGTACTACACAAACATTGTCATATTCAGAACCTTTACTATCCCCCCAATTCTGACTCTTGCATTCATAATCATAAGATTTTTGATAAAAAAGTTTCATGATATTGTCATCTGTCATTATTGATTCTATTTTTTTCTGTGAATCGATAAGAGTAATTTGGGAAGAAAGCTTTTCTTCTCGCTGTGATAAAATTTCAATAGCTAAATTATCAACAATAAAGTCACAAACTATTTTGGGACAACGATAACTTTTTGACAAACTCGATAAATCAATTTCATATCCTGAATCAGAAATAACTTTTAACCAATTCTCAAAATTCGAATGGATCCCTTTTCCTTTATTACCTCTCCTTGAAGTACTAAAGGTTTTTTGATAAAAATCTCCAAATAAAAATACTTCTGCATTAAGATTACTTAAACTTAAAAGCCAATCAAAATCATCTGACTCAAAATCCTGACACTCATCTACATAAATACAATCAAAAAATTTATCAATTCTATCCAAATATGAATTATCAAATCTAATTTCTTTCCTCTTATAGATTAATGAACCCCTTAATAGAGATTTAGAAAGTTGATTCTGAACAATTCTTCCAGTATTATCTATAGCAGTCTTATCAAATTTTCCTTGAGTTTTATAATCAAAATTTATTCCTTTTGGTCGTTTCCCTAAATATGGCACTAAGCAAAAACTATATAGAAACTCAAAAACACCAAAAATAAAAGTAGACTCAGGAATGTAGCCAAATTTTTCAATCAACTTTGCTCTGATTGTATTCTGGTTCATCTCTGTATACGTAAGGATAAGATTTCTTTTTTGAGGATCAATACTTTCAATTATTTTAGTTGTTTTGCCACTTCCAGCAACAGCATGAATCAATCTTTTATTATCCATTCAATCGCCTCTTTAATATAATTGGGTATAATAAATTTTTCCCTTATATTATCAGTTTCCATTTGTTCTAGTAATCTCAGTGCAAATTCAGCCTTTTCCCTGAGCATGTATTCTAATAAATCATTAGATTTGGTTAGTCCTGAAGACTCTAATAAATCCGAGTTACAATTATAAATGCATATCTCAAATGTTCGATTATCATTATCTAAATCAGAAGAAACTTTTATATTCTGGAATTGTTGATAAGAACTATATTTTGACTGTACTTTACTTTCGTAATCACCATCATTATCCGTGATAACTACTACTTTTTTATCAGTAAAGTTAGTTGCAATTTCTAAATACCTCTCAAAACTTAATCCATCTACAGAAATAATTGATACATTAAATTCTTCAGGCTTTTTGGAGTGGAGTATTTCGAAAAACTTCTCTACTAAAATATACTCAGCATTTCCCTCAACAAGAATTATCTTCTTACCTAGAGAGAAGTTCAATAAATTTTGATTAGTAGATTTTTTGAAAAATCTTACAGTATCTTTTTTCAAACCTTTAAGTTTAGATATCTGACCATTATCTAAAAAAAGAAGATTGTCTACACCCAATCTTGAAGCAATCATATTTGAATGAGTTCCAATAAAAACTTGAACACCTGTATTTGAACTTAGCATTCTAACCAATTTCTGGAGGTTTTGGAAGCTCAAATGATTCTCAGGTTCCTCAATAAGTAGTATTTTAACCGTTTCCTTGAGATGACTGTATGCATTTTCAACACCTAATAATACCTTTTCTCCTTGCCCTAAATTTTTTATATCTACACCATTTTTTACAGCTGATACTGAATTTCTAAATGAATTTTCTGATTCGTCAAAATGAAGTTGAAATTCTGAAGCATTCTCCTTCAACAGTTCATCCTTCCTTAAAGTCTTTAAAAAATTAAATGAATTTATCCTGTATTGATGATTAACTTTTGCTCTATTCTCAGCTGATATATTATCCAAATATACCTCATGAATACGTTTTTGAATTTCTTGTTGTGTATCAATAAGACTCGTATTTATTATTGAATGTAGAAACTTATATGGTTTATTGTAAGAGGAATAGGTTTTTCCTGAAAATGTCAAAAATTCAACTCTATAGAACTCAAATGGAAAGACTGTCCAGTTACTATCATTTAAGACAGAAGTAATTTCAGCTATATAATCTTGATTAGGAATTATTTTTAATGAAAGTCCAAAAGCTTTAATTTTTTGAGAGTTATGTTTCCCTTCTATATTGAAATTAGAGGAAATTTCAGTACTTAATTCATCAAAATAAATTTCAACAAAGATCTCAGGGATCTGATTGATATCTCTTGTGCTCATAAATTCTAAAATCGCTTCTTGGTTAATAATACTAGACAAACTACTTCTTTCAATTTGACTGTGACTACCACTCAGCACTAATCCAACAGCATACAATAGCGTTGACTTTCCTGCACCATTCTCTCCAACGAAAATGTTAACTTCTGAGTTACAAGTAAAATCAACATTCTTATAACGTTTAAAGTTTTGTAATATTATTCTTGATATCATACAGACTACCTAAACCTCGCATATTAGTTTGAATAGTTATTTATTAATATTATATCACATAAATAGTGTTAATTTTTCAAAATTGTAATTACAGATAAGATGAATATTGCTTTATTCTTGCATCTTAAAAAGATTTTGACATAATTGTTGCATAATAAAGCAACAGGAGTTTTAGCTTATATTTTCTAGTATTCGTCTTAAAGAACACAAAATAGATAAACACTATTCCTAATCTGAGCTATCTAATCTATTAAAAATCAATAGAGCTTCGTACAACAAGTGGTAAAGTAGTAAATCCGTTCCAGATCAAAAAACTCATTCTGCTCTTGCAAGAACACTTGATGTTCCAACAACATATTTTGAATCAGTATACAAGATTATGATCCCCTATCTTCAGCTCTCTTAAAAAAATTAAGATTCTGATACTGAAAAGAGAAGAATCCTTGATTTTATGAGTCTAGTAAATA
>NZ_KV804176.1:0-207 GCF_001811305.1 Streptococcus sp. HMSC056C01 | reverse complement strand
CAGAAGAGCCTAAGTTCCAACCAGAGAAATATGTTGTTTCTGAAGAGAAATACGATATTACTGGTGACAAGCTCGTTGATGATGATAAAGAGTTAGCAGACAAGTACGCAGATACAAATGCCAACCCATACGCAGATAAAACTGATAACAACGAAGCAGAAAACTTGAATACGAAGACTGTGAAACGTGGTCAAAAACTTTACTACC